>NZ_LUNH01000033.1:0-27494 GCF_001628525.1 Aeromicrobium sp. REDSEA-S38_B2
GCTCGACCCGCAGCACGACGTCGCGGGAGGCGACCCGCAGGCCCGCCGCCAGCGCCACCGCCGCCGCATGGCCCTCGACCCTGCCGCGCAGCACCGCGACCACCGGGACGGACGCATCGGCCACCGCGACCACCGACGCGTCGGACCAGACGGTCGAGCCGTCGACCACGAGCAGGAGCGCCCGCAGGCCCGGCGTGGTCAGCGCGGCGCGGACCTGCTCGTGCGGGGGCACGGAGCCGAGCGCCCCCGAGCTCGGGTCGAGCGCGACGACGCCGTCGGTGGCCGGGGGAGCGCCGTCGGGAGCGGGAGGGGTCACGAGGTCCTTCGTGCCGGTTGGAACTGAGAAGGGGGCATGAGAGATACTAGGCGTCTGAGGAGACCGGACGGCGGTCACCGAATGGAAGGGGAACCCATGGCGGCCATGAAGCCTCGCACCGGTGACGGACCGATGGAGGTCACCAAGGAGGGGCGCTGCATCGTCATGCGCGTCCCGCTCGAGGGCGGAGGACGTCTGGTGGTCGAGCTCAACAACGAGGAGGCGGCCACCCTCGGCGACGCCCTCAAGGCTGTCTGAGCTTGTACGGTCTCACGATGCGCTGGTCCCTGGCCGGCGCCCCGTCAGGGACCCTCGAGCGTCTGCGCGAGTACGTCGAGGACGTCAGCTTCGCGAAGTTCGCGGGTCTGGAAGGGCTGCGCTTCAAGTCGTGGCGCGCCCGTGAGGACGAGTGGTTCGAGGGGACCTACGTGTTCGTCGACGCGCGGTCGCGCGAGGCGTTCCAGCAGGCCATGGAGGACGGCCGCGCCGACCTCCCCGGCACCACCATCATCGGGCGCGAGCCCGAGCTGATCGAGGCGTGCGAGATCGTCGCGGTCGTGCGGGGACCGGCGGGCTTCCGGTCCTCGGCCTCGTTCGAGCGCTGATCCCAGCTGTCCTGCAGGCACTGGACCCGCGCCCGGCCCGACGGCCGGGGGCGGGTCAGCCCACGCGGCGCGCGGCCAGCAGGCCGTCGCCGACGGGCAGCAGCGTGGGCACCAGGCGCTCGTCGGTCGCCGCCTGCGTGAGCAGATCGCGGATCGCGACCGTCTCGGCGTCACGACGCTCCGGGTCGGCCACGCGGTCGTGCCAGAGCGCGTTGTCGAACACGACGACGCCACCGGGGCGCACGAGGCGCAGGGCCTGCTCCAGGTACTCGCCGTACTCGACCTTGTCGCCGTCGACGAACACGAGGTCGTAGCCGTCGTCGGTGAGCCGGGGCATGACGTCGAGCGCCGAACCCGCGATGAGGCGGAAGCGCTGCGGTGCGAAGCCGGCTGCGGAGAACACCTGACGGGCGTGCCGCTGGTGCTCGGCCTCGAGGTCGACCGACGTGAGGACGCCGTCGGGCGCCATGCCGCGCAGCAGCCACAGGCCCGAGACACCGGTGCCGGTGCCGACCTCGGCGACCGCGCGGGCGTCGAGCACGGAGGCCAGGAAGCGCAGGGTGGCGCCGCCGGCCGGACCGATCGGGGTCACGCCGACCTCGTCCGCGCGTCGACGCGCCTCGGCGAGGTGGTCGTCCTCGTCCTGGTAGCCCTCGACGTACTGCAGGCTCGCTTCGCTGGTGATGATGGCTCCTCGGCTGACCGGGCCGGACGGGTACCGGCTCGGTCAGAAGCATAGTGAGCGCAGGCCCTCCCGTGCCGCTGCACCGCCGGGCGGCATCCGTGTCGCGCCCCCTGGGGGACCGGGGATGATCGAGAGGGAACCGTCAGCGTCCTCTGGGCGTTCTCTCAGGAGACGACGCGACGATCGACGACATGAAGGACGACGACGTGAGCATGCAGGCCGCGACCCTGGAGACGGGTGCCGACCTGTCCTGGGACCGCATCGTGGAGGAGCACTCCCCGCGGGTGTACCGCCTCGCCTACCGGCTCACCGGCAACCGTCAGGACGCCGAGGACCTCACGCAGGACGTCTTCGTGCGTGTGTTCCGCTCGCTCGACCGCTACGAGCCGGGCAACTTCAACGGCTGGATCCACCGGATCACGACCAACCTGTTCCTCGACCGCGTGCGCCGCTCGAGCAAGCTGCGCATGGACGGCTTCACCGACGGCGCCGAGGACCGCCTCGAGGGCCGCGAGCAGCTGCCCGAGGCGTTCGTGCACGACGCCGGCTTCGACCCCGACATCGAGGCCGCCCTGTCCTCGCTCACCGAGGAGTTCCGCGTCGCGGTCGTGCTGTGCGACGTCGAGGGCCTGTCGTACGAGGAGATCGCCGACGTCCTCGGCGTCAAGATCGGCACCGTCCGGTCCCGGATCCACCGTGGGCGTACCCAGCTGCGCCAGGCGCTGGCTCACCGCGCGCCGACCGCCGGCCGTACCCGTGTCTTCGGAGCCCTGGGAGCCTGATGGCCCACCTGGACGCCGACGTCGCCGCCTTCGTGGACGGGCAGCTCTCGCCCGACGCCACGGAGGCGGCCTCGCGTCACGTCCAGGACTGCGCGCGCTGCCGCGAGGCCGTCGCGCAGCAGCGGCACCTGAAGATGCGCATGCAGGCGACGTCCGACGTCCGGCCGCCGGCGTCGCTGCTGGCCTCGCTCTCGGAGCTGCCCCGCACCCCGGCGCCCCAGCCCCCGCCGCTCTGGACGCGGGTGCTCCACTCGGCCGTCTGGGGCGCGAGCGGCGTCGTGGTCGGCGCCTCGCTCGCCGTCATGCTGATGGCCTACGTGGCCGGCGCGCCCGGCCGTGGTCTCGGCGACGCGGTGGTGCCGCCGGTCGATGCGTACGCCGCCGACTTCCGGACGGCCGTGGGCGGCGGTGACGTCGTCCGCCCCGCGAGCAGCGGGCAGGACGTCATGACCACCGCCCGCATGGCCGACCTGACGGCCAACGGGTGGCCCTGCCACGGCACGCTCGGCCACGACCTCGAACGGGTCGAGGGGCGCCTGCAGGCCGAGGGCGCCGTCAGCCTCACCTACACCGACGGCACAGGACGCCTGGAGCTGCACGAGCAGACCGGCGCGCTCGACACCGACCGGCTGCACGGCTTCGCGCAGCAGCAGCTCGGCGACCACGAGGTGTGGGTGCGGGACCAGCCAGGGATGCGGACCGTCGTGTGGGACGCCGAGGGCGTCGTCTACACGGTCGTGACCGACGTGGACGATGCCCGGCTCGTGCCCGCCCTCGGCGACCTCCCGGCCGCCGCGCCGCGGCCCGGTCTGCGCGAGCGCGTCGGACACGGGCTCGATCGGCTCACCGGCTGGCTGACCGTCTGAGCCCGGCCGGGACCACCAGGTCCCGCGCCGTCCCCGCAGGGAGCGGGCGCCGGCTCAGGTGGCCTCGTCGTCGTGGGGCGGGACCTCGCCGGGACGCAGGATGCGGTCCTGACGCACGGGCGCGGGCTCGTCGGGCTGGTCGAGGACGTGCCGGCGGACGACCTCGCGCGGGTCGAGGTCGCGCAGGTTCAGATCGGAGAAGTCCTGACCCATCTCGCGCCCGAGGTCGTTCTTGGCGTTGTCGGCCATCTGGCGGACGGTGCGGACGAACTGCCCGGCCTGCTTGGCCATGCCGGGCAGCTTGTCGGGCCCGAACAGCAGCAGACCGACCACGAGGATCAGACCGATCTCCGGCCAGCCCATCCCGAGCACGTCGGGTGCCTCAGAGTCGACCGACGGGGGCGAGACCCAGCTGCATGCCGGCCAGGCCTCGGGAGCGTCCGGTGAGCGTGTCCGCCACCTGCTGCAGGACCTTCGCCGACTCGCTGCCCGGGTGGGTGGCCACGATCGGACGGCCGTCGTCGCCGCCGACCCGCAGCTGCTCCTCCAGGGGCACCTTGCCGAGCACCGGCACGTCGTGCCCGAGCCGCTCGCCCAGCGTCTTCGCGACCGCGTCGGCGCCGCCGCTGCCGAACACCTCGAGGCGCTCGCCGCCGGGGGTGATGAGGTAGGACATGTTCTCGACGATGCCCACGACGCGCTGGTGCATCATCGAGGCCATCGTGCCGGCACGCTCGGCCACCTGCGCGGCGGCCTGCTGCGGCGTGGTGACGACGACGACCTCGGCGTTGGCGAGGTGCTGGCCCAGGCTGATGGCCATGTCGCCCGTGCCGGGCGGCAGGTCGAGCAGCAGCGCGTCGAGGTCGCCCCAGAACACGTCGCTGAGCATCTGCACGAGCGCACGGTCGAGCATCGGGCCGCGCCAGGCGACGACCTGGTCGCGCTTGGGCTTCAGCATGCCGATGCTCATGACCTTGACGTCCGGCGCCGCGGGGGAGTCGGGGACCTCGACCGGCACCGGCAGGATCATGTCGTCGACCTGGGTGGGCCGACGGTCGCCGACGCCCATCATGTCGGGGATCGAATGGCCGTAGATGTCGGCGTCGACGATGCCGACCTTCAGGCCGCTGCGGGCCATGGCGACGGCCAGGTTGACTGTGACCGACGACTTGCCGACACCGCCCTTGCCGGACGCGATGGCGTACACCTTGGTCAGCGAGCCGGGCTGGGCGAAGGGGATCTCGCGCTCGGTCTGGCCTCCCCGGAGCATCTCGCGCATGCTCTTGCGCTGCTCGTCGGTCATGACGCCGAGGTCGACGTGGACCGTGTGCGTGGGGGCGATCTTCTCGACGGCGGCCGTGGTGTCACGCGTCAGCGTGTCCTTCAGCGGGCAGCCGGAGACGGTGAGCAGGAGCCGGACCGTGATCGACGTGTCGTCGATCGTGACGGTGTCGACCATGCCGAGCTCAGTGACGGGACGCTTGATCTCGGGGTCGACCACGCTGGCGAGAGCCTCGCGGACCTGCTCCTCGGTGGGGACGGAAGCCATGACTCCCATCGTACGGGCGACCCCCGCGGCGGTGTGCCGCAGGCGAGCCTCAGTGACCGCGCGGGCCGGAGCGGCCCCGCCCGCGACCGTCCGGGCCGGCCTCGGAGCCGGTGTCGTCGCCGTCGTCGGGCTGCTCCTGCAGCGACTCGAGCAGGTCGCGCAGCTCCGAGCGCAGGAAGTCGCGTGTGGCGACCTCGCCGAGGCCGAGCCGCAGGCTCGCGACCTCGCGGGCGAGGAACTCCATGTCGGCGTGCGACTGGGCGTCGGCACGACGGTCCTGCTCCTGCTGCACGCGGTCGCGCGCCTCCTGGCGGTTCTGCGCGAGCAGGATCAGGGGCGCCGCGTAGGAGGCCTGCAGCGACAGCATGAGCGTGAGGAAGATGAACGGGTACTCGTCCCAGCGCGGCCGCTCGGGGCCGTAGGGCACGTTCCACACGACCCAGACGAGGATGAGCATCGTCATCCAGATGAGGAAGCGTGCCGTGCCCATGTAGCGGGCGAACGACTCGGCGAAGCGGCCGAAGCGGTCGGTGTCGCCCGAGCGCGGCCGCAGCGAGCGTCGCCGTCCGCGCTCGCGGGGCTGGTCGAGGCGGTCGCGGTCGCGGCGGGCCTGCTCGCGGTCGCGACGCGCCTGCTCGCGGTCGTGCCGCCCGCCGTCGCGGGAGCGCTCAGCCACGCAGACCCACCCCCTGCGCCGCGTCGCTCGCGGCGCGGTCGCTGTCGCGCTCGCGCCAGCCCTCGGGCAGCAGGTGGTCGAGGACGTCGTCGATGGTGACGACGCCGAGCAGGTGGCTCGTCTCGTCGACCACAGGGAGCGCGAGCATGTCGTAGGACGCGAGCAGGTTCGCGACGTGCTCGAGGCTGGCGTCGGGCCGGGGCCAGTCGATGTCGTTGTCGGCGAGCCCCCCGACGAGGGTCGACGGCGGCTCGCGGAGCAGGGCCTGGAAGTGCACGATGCCGAGGAAGCGGCCGGTCGGCGTCTCCAGCGGCGGCCGGCACACGTAGACCATCGACGCGAGCGCCGGTCCCAGCTCGGGCTCGCGCAGCCGGGCCAGCGCCTCGGCGATCGTCGCGTCCGGCGGGAGGATGACCGGCTCGGTCGTCATCATGCCGCCGGCCGTGCGGTCCTCGTAGGTCAGCAGGCGCCGCACGTCCTCGGCGTCCTCGGGCTTCATGAGCGCGAGCAGCTGCTCCGACGTGGCAGGGGGCAGCTCGCCGAGCAGGTCGGCGGCGTCGTCGGGGTCCATCTCCTCGAGGACGTCGGCCGCCCGTTCGGGGTCGAGGACGCCGAGCACCTCCACCTGGACGCTGTCGGGCAGCTCCTCCAGGACGTCGGCGAGCCGCTCGTCGACGAGCTCGCCGACGATCTCGGCGCGTCGCTTCGTCGGCAGGTCGAGCAGCGCGTTCGCGAGGTCGGCCGGGCGCATCTCGTCCATCGTGGCGAGCAGGTGGGTGGCGCCCTGGCCGGGCTCCTGGCCGACGAGACCGGTGACCTCGTCCCACTGGACCACGTGGGTCGCGCCGCGACGTCCGAACCGCTTGCCCGACTCCTGGACGGCCACCGAGCCGAGGTACCAGTCGCGGCGGGTGTCCTGCTCCATCGCCAGGTCGTAGACGGTGCCGGTGCGGGCGTCGGGCAGGGTGACGGTGCGGTCGAGCAGCTCGTGGATCGCCAGCGTCTCGGTGCTCCGCTTCTCGAAGCGGCGCATGTTGAGCACGCCGGTCGTGATGACCTGGCCGGAGTCGAGCGACGTCACGCGGCCGATCGGCAGGAACACCCGGCGCCGCCCGAGCACCTCGACGACGAGGCCCACGACGCGCGGTCGGCGCGGGCCGCGCAGCGCCACCACGACGTCGCGCAGCTTGCCGACCTGGTCGCCCGCGGGGTCGAAGACGTCCTGCCCGACGATGCGCGACAGGAAGATGCGTCCGGGGCTCGAGGTCACGTGCCCAGGGTAGAGGCTCGACGTCGCCCGGCACGTCGCCGACCTGTCGCCGGCGGGACGTCGCGACCGGCGCCCGACGCGCGGACCGGCGCGTCCTCTCGTACGCTTCGAGACGCACGTCACAGGCGGTCCGGCCGTCCGATCCGACGAGGGGGAACCATGTCCACGAGCGTCCTGGCCCGGGAGCGCACCGTCGCCGGCCCCGGCTTCAACCGCTGGCTCATCCCGCCGGCCGCGCTGGCGGTGCACCTGTGCATCGGGCAGGTCTACGCGACCAGCGTCTACAAGGCCTCGCTGGTCGAGCACTTCGACACCAGCCTGACCGCCGTCGGCGTCGTGTTCTCGATCGCCATCGTCATGCTGGGCGTCTCGGCCGCCGTGTTCGGCACCTGGGTCGACACCGGCGGGCCGCGCCGCGCCATGGTCGCGGCCGCCACCTGCTGGGCGACCGGCTTCCTCGTGGGAGCGCTCGGCATCGCGACGAGCCAGCTGTGGCTGCTGTACCTCGGCTACGGCGTGATCGGCGGCATCGGCCTGGGCATCGGCTACATCTCGCCGGTCTCGACCCTCATCAAGTGGTTCCCGGACCGCCCCGGCCTCGCGACCGGCATGGCCATCATGGGCTTCGGTGGTGGCGCGATGATCGCGAGCCCGCTCTCGAGCACGCTGCTCGGCTGGTACGACTCGTCCTACGACACCGCCACCGGCCTGGCCTCCGGCTCGGCGGTGGCGAAGCTGTTCGTGACGCTCGGACTCGTGTACCTGGTCGTCATGCTGTTCGGTGCATGGCTCGTGCGGGTGCCGGCGGACGGGTGGGCGCCGCGTGGGTTCGACCCGTCGACCGCGAAGAAGAAGGCGCTCGTCACGACGGAGAGCGTCTCGGCCAACAACGCCGTCCGCACGCCGCAGTTCTGGCTGCTCTGGGTGGTGCTGTTCTGCAACGTGACCGCCGGCATCGGCATCCTGGAGCAGGCCGCGCCGATGATCCAGGACTTCTTCCGCGACGGCCAGGACTCGACGGTGGCCGCAGCCGCCGCGGCCGGCTTCGTGGGCTTCCTGTCGCTGTGCAACATGGCGGGCCGGTTCGTGTGGTCGTCGACGTCCGACGTCGTGGGCCGCAAGAACATCTACGTCCTCTACCTCGGCGTGGGCATCGTGCTCTACGCGACGCTCGCGCTCGGCGGCTCGGGCTCGACCGTGCTGTTCGTCGTCCTCGCCGGGTTCATCCTCAGCTTCTACGGCGGCGGCTTCGCGACCATCCCGGCGTACCTGCGCGACCTGTTCGGCACCTTCCAGGTCGGCGCGATCCACGGCCGGCTGCTGACCGCCTGGTCCGCGGCGGGCGTGGCGGGACCGCTGATCGTCAACGGCTTCCTCGACGCCAGGGGCGAGCCCGGCGCCCTGACGGCGGCCGACTACCGTCCGGCGCTGCTCACGATGGTCGGCGTGCTGGCCGTCGGCTTCGTCGCCAACCTGCTGGTGCGGCCGGTGGCGTCGCGCTTCCACGAGCCCCACAGCACGGAGCCGACGGCCGAGCACCCGCCGGCCTCCGTGCAGGGCGAGGACACGACGGCCGAGGGCGTCACGCCGCTCGCGGTGGTGGCGTGGCTCGTCGTCGGCATCCCGCTCGTCTACGGCGTCTACGAGACCGTCGTGAAGGCCTCGGCCCTGTTCTGAGCGCCGCAGCGCCCGACCCGGGCGCGTCGGTCAGGCGACGACGCGCTCGGGACGGGTGTAGACGTTGAAGCTGCTGCCGCGCGAGAAGCCGACCACGGTCACACCGAGCCGGTCGGCCAGGTCGACCGCGAGCGACGACGGCGCGCTCACCGCGGCGAGCACCGGGATGCCGGCCATGGCCGCCTTCTGGACCAGCTCGAACGACGCCCGTCCCGACACCTGCAGCACCGTGCCGGTGAGCGGGAGGCGGTCCTCGCGCAGCGCCTGGCCGACGACCTTGTCGACGGCGTTGTGCCGGCCCACGTCCTCGCGGACCACCAGCGGCGTGCCGTCGGTGCCGAACAGTCCCGCCGCGTGCAGCCCGCCCGTGCGCTCGAAGACCGCCTGCTGCTCGCGCAGCCGGTCGGGCAGCGCGGCCAGGACGGCGGCGTCGACCCGCACGTCGTCTGCGGACACGTCGAACGCCGACGTCGTCGCCACGGCGTCGATCGACGCGAGGCCGCACACGCCGCACGAGCTCGACGTGTAGACGTGCCGCTCGCGGCTGGCCGCGACGTGCGCTCCGGGACCGCTGACGCCGACGTCGATGACGTTGTAGGTGTTCTCGTCCTGCTCCGGTGCGCAGTACCGCATGGCGTGCAGCTGGTCGGTGCGCGCCACGACGCCCTCGGAGACGAGGAAGCCGGCCACCAGGTCGAAGTCGTGGCCGGGGGTGCGCATGGTCACCGCGAACGACGCGCCGGCCACGCGGATCTCGAGCGGCTCCTCGGCGGCGAGCGAGTCGTGCCGCGGCGTCACGCCCACGCCGACCTCGACGTGCTGGATCCGGCGTCGCTGGACGGGCTTGGTCATGAGGGCGACCCGCTGCTGTCGTCCTGGTCGCCGCCGCGGACCTCGGCGAGGAGCTGGGCCTGCGCGACGGCGCGACGGACGGCGTCGTCCCCACCGCCCGCCAGCCCCGCCGCGTAGCCGGCCAGGAACGTGGTGAGCGGGGCCGCGGGGCGCACGACCGCGTGCGCGGCGACGGCGGCCAGGTCGAGGACCCGCTCCACGTCGGTGCCCGGGTCGTCGACGCCCAGCTCGGCGCACAGCTCGCGCCACCAGGCCAGCATCGTCTCGTCGCGGTCGCTCATCAATGGTCCTCCTGCAGGGCGTCGAGGTCGGCGGGGGAGTCGAGGTCGTGCGTGGCGCCGTCGGGGGAGGGGACCAGCGTGACGTCGAGGTGGTCGAAGAGGCGTCGCAGCGACGCGTCGACGAGGTCGGGCAGCCCGCGCACCACGTCGGCGGCCTCCGCGGAGAGCAGTGCCGAGGTCCAGTGGGCCCGGCCCGTGCCGTCGGCCACGACGAGCGCCCCGCCTGGGCGTGGGGCGTCCAGCAGGGCGTCGACGAGCTCGGCCGCCCGGGGCAGGTCGGCGGCGAGCACCACGACGGGCGCGCCCGGCGCGAGTGCCCGCAGCCCGGCCTGGACGCCGGCCGCGGGTCCCGAGCCGGCGGGCTCCTCCCGCGTCCACCCGACCGGGCGCGACGTCGGGCGCGGCGGCCCGACGACGACGACCTCGGTGTCGTCGGGCAGCGCCGCGAGCGCGTGGTCGAGCAGGGGCCTGCCGCCGACGACGAGCTGGGTCTTGTCCTGGCCGTCCCAGCGCTGGCTGGTGCCACCGGCCAGGACCACGGCCTGGAGGGAGCGACTCGGGGTGGAGGCGGTCACGACAGGTGCAGGGGCTCCGGCTGCGGGCGCGACCGGTGCTCGCCGTCCGCGCCGACCGGGTGCTGCGACCCGTCCGCGCCCTCGCCCACGCCGCCGACGGCGGTCGGGACGAGCCGGACGACGACCGACTTCGACGTCGGCGTGTTGCTGTGCTCGGCGACGGAGTCCAGCGGCACCAGCGGGTTCGTCTCCGGGTAGTAGGCCGCCGCCGTGCCGCGCGGGGTCTCGTAGGAGACGATCCGGAACCCGGGGGCGACCCGGTCGACGTCGTCGTCCGTCCAGTGGGTGACGAGGTCGACCACGTCACCGTCGCGCCAGCCGAGCGCCTCGATGTCGTCGGGGTGGACGAGGACGACGCGTCGGCCGTTCTCGATGCCGCGGTAGCGGTCGCTCATCCCGTAGATGGTGGTGTTGAACTGGTCGTGGCTGCGCAGCGTCTGCAGGAGCAGGTGCCCCTCCGGCACGTGCAGCACCTCGACCGGCGAGACCGCGATCCGACCCTTGCCCGTGGAGGTGTGGAAGGAGCGGGAGTCGCGCGGTGGGTGCGGGAGCACGAAGCCGCCGGGTCGGTCGACCTTGCGCTCGTAGTCCTCGCAGCCGGGCACGACGCGGGAGATGTGGCCGCGGATGATGCTGTAGTCCTCCGCCATCGCGTCCCAGTCGATGCCGTGGCGGTCGGTGCCGTCGGCCTGGCGCAGCGTCGCCCGGGCGATGCCGCAGACGATGGCCGTCTCCGAGCGCAGGTGCGGGCTGGCCGGCTCGAGCGGTCCGCGCGAGGCGTGCACCGACGACATCGAGTCCTCGACCGAGACGAACTGCGGACCGGTGGCCCGCTCGTCGACCTCGGTGCGTCCCAGGGTCGGCAGGATGAGCGCGGTGTCGCCCGTGACCAGGTGCGAGCGGTTCACCTTGGTCGACACGTGCAGCGTGAGGTCGGCGCTGCGCAGCGCGTCGGCGGCGACGTCGGTGTCGGAGACGGCGTGCACGAAGTTGCCGCCGAGACCCATGAACACCTTGGCCTTCCCGTCGCGCAGGGCGCGGACGGCGTCGACGACGTCGAGCCCGTGCTCGCGCGGCGGGTCGAAGCCGAACTCGGCCTGGAGCGCGTCGAGGAAGGTGTCGGGCGACTTCTCCCAGATGCCCATCGTGCGGTCGCCCTGCACGTTGGAGTGGCCGCGCACCGGGCACAGGCCGGCGCCGCGCTTGCCGATGTCGCCACGCACGAGCGCGAGGTTCGTGACCTCCTTGATGGTGGCCACGGAGTTGCGGTGCTGCGTCAGGCCCATCGCCCAGCAGTAGATGGTCGCGCCGGAGGCCTCGATCATCCGTGCCGCGCGCTCGATCAGCTCGCGGGAGAGGCCGGTGGCGGCCAGCACGACGTCCCAGTCGAGGGCGCGCACGTGCTCGACCCACGCGTCGTAGCCGTCGGTGTACTGCTCGACGAACTCCCGGTCGATCGCGCCCCACTGCTCGAGCAGGTGGCCGAACGCCTGGAACAGGGCGAGGTCGCCGTTGATGCGCACGGGCAGGTGCAGGTCGGCGATGTCGGTGCCGCGACCCACGACGCCCCTCGGCTTCTGCGGGTTGCGGAAGTTGACCAGTCCGGCCTCGCGCAGCGGGTTGATCGCGAGGATCTTGGCGCCGCGACGCTTCGCGATCTCCAGCGCCGAGAGCATGCGCGGGTGGTTCGTGCCGGGGTTCTGCCCGGCGATGACGATCAGCTCGGCGTCGTAGAGGTCGCGCAGGCTCACGCTGCCCTTGCCGATGCCGATCGACTCCGCGAGCGCGACGCTCGTCGACTCGTGGCACATGTTCGAGCAGTCGGGCAGGTTGTTCGTGCCGAACGCGCGGACGAACAGCTGGTAGGTGAACGCCGACTCGTTCGACGCGCGCCCGGACGTGTAGAAGACGGCCTCGTCGGGGGACGCGAGACCGTTGAGGTGCTCGGCGACGAGGGCGAACGCGTCGTCCCACTCGATGGGCTCGTAGTGCGTGCCGCCGGGTCGCTTGACCATCGGGTGCGTGATGCGGCCGAGCTGGCCCAGCCAGTACTCGTCGTGGGAGTCGAGCTCGGCGATCGAGTAGCGGGCGAACACCTCGGGCGTCGCCCGGTCCGTGGTGGCCTCCTCGGCGACGGCCTTCGCGCCGTTCTCGCAGAACTCGGCCGTGTGCCGGGCCTCGGGGTCGGGGTCGGGCCAGGCGCACGACGTGCAGTCGAACCCGTCGGCCTGGTTGAGCTTGAGCAGGGTCTGGGCGGTGCGCTTCGGACCCATGTGGGACAGCGCGCGCTCCATCGACACCTTGACCGCCGTGACGCCCGCCGCCGCGTCCTTGGGGGAGTGGATCTCCAGCTCGCTGTCGTCCTGCGCGCCGAACCCCTCGACGACCGGTGCGGTGCCCGGCCCTGCCGTCCCGTTGCTCACGATGCTGCCTCCCGGTGCGTGCCTGCGGTCACGTTCGACCGTACCCGCTGGACCGCAGGGGCGCCCGTCGCACGAGGGCTCGGACGCGGCGACGTCGGGGCCGTCGCGGTGGGCTCAGACCGCCGCGACGCCCGTGCGTCGACCGCGGCGGGCGGTTGCGCCCGTGGTGGTGGCGGCGGTCGTGCTGGTGGCGGTGCCGCGCGAGCCGTCGGCGGCGGAGTCCTGGTCGGCCAGGCCCGTCACGAAGTCGCCGATCTCCTCGATCGCCGCCCGCGCCTCCGGCACCCACGAGGCCGCGGCCTGGAAGACGTGGACCTGGCGGTCCCACACCTGCAGGTCCACGGGCACCCCGGCCTGGACCAGGCGTGCGGCCATGTGCTCGGCGTCGGCGAGCAGGATCTCGCGGGACCCGATCTGGATCAGCGCCGGCGGCATGTCCTCCAGCGGCATGTCGACGGGGCAGACCCGCTGGCCGTTGATGCCGCGGCGGGTGTCCATGCGCAGCGCGACGTCGGTGAACTTCTCGAGCGCCCGCAGCGGGAAGGTCTGGCAGCGGTCGGCGTTGCGGTGCTGGCGCTTGCGCGCGACGTCGACGTCGAGCAGCGGCGAGATGGCCACGACGCCCGCCGGGCGGCCGAGCCCCTGGTCGAGCACGGCGCGCGCGACGCTGAACGCGAGGTAGCCGCCGGCGGAGTCGCCGGCGATCGTCACGTCCTCGGGCCGGTAGCCCTGCTCGAGCAGCCAGCGGAAGCCGTCGACGCCGTCGGCGACCGACTCGGCGATCGGCTCGTACGGCATCTGCCGGTAGCCGACGTTGAGCACGGGCTGGCCGGAGGCGTGCGAGATGCGCGAGACGAGCCGACGATGGGTGTTCAGCCCGCAGGTCAGGAAGGCCCCGCCGTGGAAGTAGAGGATGACGCGCGGGTTGCCGCCGTGGATGTCGCGCACGTCCTTGGCCGAGAGCAGCTCGCTGCCGCAGCGCGCGAGGTCGACGGTCCGCCAGCTGGTGCCCTCGTGGACGGGCAGCAGCCGGGCGGCGTGCTCCAGCAGGTTCGGCGGGAACAGGTCGAACGGCAGCCGCGTCCAGAGGTCGAGGACGGGACGCACGGTGTGCCGCAGTCCGAGGCCGAGAGCCCGCGACTGCAGGCTGGCGCCCTCGAAGTACCGGGCGTCGGCGGCGACCGCCAGGTGCCCGGCACCGTGCGTACGAGCCGTGCTGCGCTCCCTCGTGCTGACCATCGGACTCTCCCCTCGTCATGCGACGTTCACGAATATGTCACACCCGGTGACCTACGCCACACGAAATCGTTACGTTAGCGCCACCGCCCCGTCTGCCGCAGGAGATTGATCGCATGCCCTTCATGCCCCCCACGGACTCCATGTTCCTGTTGGCGGAGTCCCGAGAGCACCCCATGCACGTGGGTGGGCTGCAGCTGTTCCGGCCGCCGGAGGGCGCCGGGCCGGAGTTCGTGCGCGAGCTCGTGGAGGGGTTCCGATCGGTGCAGGAGGTCTCGCCGACCTTCCGCAAGCGGCCGGCGGAGCCGGTCGGGCTGGCCGGACAGACGTGGTGGGCCCAGGACGGTGCGATCGACCTGGACTACCACGTGCGGCACTCGGCGGTGCCGCCGCCGGGACGCATCCGCGAGCTCCTGCAGCTGACGTCGCGCTGGCACGGGTCGCTGCTGGACCGGCACCGACCGCTCTGGGAGGCGCACGTCGTCGAGGGCCTCCAGGACGGCCGGTTCGCCGTGTACAGCAAGATCCACCACTCGATGGTCGACGGCGTCTCGGCCTTGCGGCTGCTGCAGCGCAGCCTCAGCGACGACCCGGACGCCCGCGACTGCGTGCCCCCGTGGGCGCTGGCCCCGCGCCGGCGTCCGTCGTCGGAGGTCGCCCGGCGCTTCCCGGACCCGCTCGGCCTGCTGCGGGGCGGACTCTCGGTCGCGGAGGACGTCGCCGGTCTCCTGCCCGCGTCGATGAAGATCGTCAACCAGATCGTCCGCGAGGGCGACGTCACCCTTCCGCGGGCGCCGCGCACGATCCTCAACGGACCGGTGGGCGGGGCGCGTCGCTTCGCCGCGCAGTCGTGGGAGATCGAACGGATCCGCCGGGTCGCGAAGTCGTCGGCGACGACCCTCAACGACGTCGTGCTCGCGATGGTCTCCGGTGCGCTGCGCGAGTACCTGCTCGAGCAGAACGCCCTGCCGGACGAGCCGATGACCGCGATGGTCCCGGTCTCCCTCGCGCTGCGCGCCGAGTCGGCGGGCCAGGCGGGCGACGGCGGCAACTCCGTGGGCGTCATCGTGGTCAACCTCGCGACCGACGTCGAGAACGGTGCCACCCGCCTGGAGGAGATCGCCTACTCCTCGCGACGCGCGAAGAAGATCCTCGGCGGGCTGACCCCGATCCAGATCCTCGCCTTCTCGGCGCTGCAGATGGCGCCGCTCGCGCTCACGCCCGTCCCGGGCTTCGTGCGCATGACGCACCCGCCGTTCAACGTGGTCATCTCCAACGTGCCCGGTCCGAAGCAGCCGATGTACTTCAACGGCGCCCAGCTCGACGGGCTCTACCCGGTCTCGATCGTGCTCGACGGACAGGCCGTGAACGTCACGCTCTGCAGCCGCGACAAGTACCTCGACTTCGGCATCATCGGCTGCCGCACGAGCGTGCCGCACCTGCAGCGGCTGCTCACGCACCTGGAGACGTCGCTGGCCGAGCTGGAGACCGCCTGGGGATGAGTCGGCGACGCCGTCGGCCGCGCCGTGGCCGTGCCGCGTGGGCCTAGACTCGCGGCCATGTCCCGCGGGTCCCTCATGCCGCTGTCCGTCGGCGTCACGCTGCTGCTCGCCTGGTCGACGCTGGTCGGCGCCGGAGCGGCCGCGCCGAGCGAGGACCGGCCCGCCCAGGGCGGCGGCGCGGTCGTCCTTGTGCTGGACGGCTCGGGGTCGATGAAGGAGCCCGGCGGGGCCGGGGCGACGCGGATGACGGAGGCCAAGGCCGGGCTCCGCGCCGTGGTCGAGGACCTTCCGGACGACGCGCAGGTCGGTCTGCGCGTCTACGGGTCGACCATCAGCGAAGGCCCCGGCTCGTGCGAGGACACCGAGCTCCTCGCCCCGGTGGCGCGAACCGATCGGGGCGCGCTGCGGGCCGGCGTCGACCGGCTGCGTCCGCTCGGCAACACCCCCATCGCCTACTCGCTGCGCCAGGCGTACGGCGACCTGCCCACCGAGGGACCCCGCAGCATCGTGCTCGTGTCCGACGGGGAGGAGAACTGCGGTGGCGACCCGTGCGAGGTGGCCGCCGACCTGCGCAAGAAGGGCGCCGACTTCTACGTCGACGTCGTCGGGCTGCAGGTCGACCCGGCCTCGCGCGCCCAGCTCACCTGCATCGCTTCGGCGGGCGGTGGCACCTACTACGACGTGCAGGACGTGAGCCGGTTGCAGGACACCCTGACCCGGACGTCGGTGCGCGCCGCCCGCGGCTACGCACCCGCCGGTCGCCCGGTGGAGGGCGGCACGACGCGAAAGGACGCCCCCGCGGTGACCGACGGCCAGTGGCTCGACACGGTGGGCGACTCCGGCCCCGAGCACTACCGCCTGCCCGACCCGGGCCGCGGGACGTTCCACGTCGCGGCCGCGACCCTGCCAACGCGGGGGTTCACCGGGGTCTCCTCGGTCGAGGTCGGGGTCGTGTCCGCGGACGGCACGCCGTGCGGGTCGCCGGCGCGGGAGACCGCCCAGGGTGCGAGCAACGGGGGCGCGCCGATCGCCGCGGCCCTCACGCTGTCCGCCACCGACCGGGAGGACTGCGGCGGAGGTCCGTACGTCGCCACGGTGACCTCGAACAACGAGGAGGTCCAGGGCCTGGAGCTGCTCGTGCGGACCGAGCCCGAGGTCGAGGACGCCTCCGCCCTGCCTGCGGCCTTCGGACGGGCGAGCGGCTTCTCCGACGAGGTCCAGGCCGGACGTGCCGCCGCGGACGCCGTGCCCGTGGTGGGCGGCCCGAACTTCTCGTCGGCACCCCCGACGCCGCCCGGCACCTACGAGGACACCGTGCTGCCCGGCGAGACCCTGTTCTACCGCCTGCCCGACGTGGGCTGGGGCCGTTCCGCCGTCTGCGACGCGACCCTCGGCACCTCTGACCGCGCGGCCCGCGCCTTCGGGCGCGCGGTCGGCGTGACCGCCCAGGTGCGCGTGTACGGGGCGATGAAGACCCTGGCCGACGACTCCTCCGCGCGCACGGCCCGCGCCCAGTGGCGGGGCGACCGGGCCCTCGACCTGCACGCGGCGTCGCCGCCCGTGGTGCTGCGCAACCGTGAGTCGAGCTCGGACACGGTGCGCGCGTTCCAGCTCGCCGGCGACGCCTGGTGCTCGGTGACGGTGCTGCCCACCTCCGCCGCGACCGCGGAGGAGGTCGGGGAGGTGCCGCTGACCCTGACCACGTCGGTCGCGGGGGAGGAGGCGGGGGTGCCGGCCTACGTGGAGCCCGAGCCGCGGGCGGAGGCCGCCACCGACGACGCCGGGCCCGCGTCGTGGCTCCTCGCCGTCGCGGGACTCGTCGTGGTCGCCCTCGTCGGCGGATCAGTCGTGATGCTGCGTCGGCGGCGGGCCCCGTGACCTGGCTGCTCGTCGTCGTCGGGCTGCTGGGGGTCAGCGCGTCGGGGCCGCTCATGGCGGCCACCGCGGCGCCGGCCCTCGTCATCGCCCTCTGGCGCAACGCCGCCGCGACCGCGGTGCTCACGCCGTTCGCGGTGCGGAGCCGTACCGCGCTCACGGGCCTGCGCTGGGCCGACCTGCGGGGCACCGTGTTCGCGGGGGTCATGCTGGCGGTGCACTTCGCCGCCTGGGTCGGGGCGCTGAAGCTCACGACCGTGGCCGCGGCGACCGCGCTCACCTGCACCCAGCTGGTCTGGGTGGTGCTCGTCGACCGACTGCGCGGCGTGCGTCCCGGACGTGCGGTGCTGATCGGCTGCGTCGTCGCGTCGGTCGGCGTCCTGGTCGTGTCCGGTGTCGACCTGACGGTCTCGCGCCGGGCGCTGCTCGGCGACCTGCTCGCGGTGGTCGGCGGGCTCGGCGCCGCGCTGTACCTGGTGGCGGGGGAGTCGGCGCGACGTCGGCTCAGCACGACCCACTACACGACGTTCTGCTACGGCACGTGCGCCGCGGTGCTCGCGGTCGGCTGCCTCGCGACCGGTGCCTCCTTCGTCGGCTACGACGCGCACGTGTGGCTGCTGCTGGCCGCGGTGACGGTGTGCGCGCAGCTGCTCGGCCACTCGCTGTTCAACCACCTGCTGGCCGTCATGAGCCCGACCGTCATCTCGCTCGTCCTGCTGCTCGAGGTGCCCGGCGCGGCCCTGCTGGCCGCGGTCTTCCTCGGCCAGGCGCCGCCCGCCGGCGTGTACGTCGGGCTGCTGCTGGTGCTGGTGGGCCTCGCCGTGGTCGTCCGGGCCCGACGGGCGCCGACCGAGCCGGTCGAGCCCGTGGCCTGACGGCGCGACACCCGTCGGGTGGACGGGCCCGTCGGCGTCCTGTGCGACGGCTCACGGGGAGTCCTGCGGTGCTGGACGTTACTCGCGGGTATCGTCGGCGTGTCACCCACGAGACGGAGGAACAACGCATGGGACGCCTCGCCAGCACCGAGAACCTCACCGAGGAGCAGACCGCGATCCTCGAGACGATCCGCGACTTCGTGGACGAGAAGATCATCCCGGTCGCCCAGCAGCTCGAGCACGACGACGAGTACCCGACCGAGATCATCGAGGGGCTCAAGGAGCTCGGCGTCTTCGGCCTGACGATCCCTGAGGAGTTCGGCGGTCTCGGCGAGTCGCTGCTGACCTACGCGCTGGTCGTCGAGGAGATCGCTCGCGGCTGGATGAGCGTCTCCGGCGTCATCAACACGCACTTCATCGTCGCCTACCTGCTGCAGCAGCACGGCACCGAGGAGCAGAAGCAGAAGTACCTCCCGAAGATGGCAGTCGGCGAGGTCCGCGGCGCGTTCTCGATGTCCGAGCCGGGCCTCGGCTCCGACGTCTCGGCCGTCTCGACGAAGGCGACGAAGAAGGACGACGGCTCCTACTCGATCACCGGCCAGAAGATGTGGCTGACCAACGGCGGCACCTCCACGCTCGTGGCGGTGCTCTGCAAGACCGACGAGGGTGCCGACTCCGTCTACAAGAACATGACGACCTTCCTCGTGGAGAAGGAGCCGGGCTTCGGCGAGACCGCCCAGGGCGTCACCGTCCCCGGCAAGATCGCCAAGATGGGCTACAAGGGCGTCGAGACGACCGAGCTCATCCTCGAGGACCACCAGATCTCCGCTGACCAGATCCTCGGCGGCGAGCCGGGCAAGGGCTTCTTCCAGATGATGGACGGCGTCGAGGTCGGCCGCGTCAACGTCGCGGCCCGCGCCTGCGGCCTCGCGATCCGCGGCTTCGAGCTCGCGATCGCCTACGCGCAGCAGCGCAAGACCTTCGGCAAGCAGATCGCCGACCACCAGGCCGTGCTGTTCCGCCTCGCCGAGATGGCCACGAAGGTCGAGACCATCCACGCGATGATGGTCCGTTCCGCGAGGCTGAAGGACACCGGCAAGCGCATGGACGTCGAGGCCGGCATGGCCAAGATGCTCGCGAGCGAGTACGCCAACGAGGTCGTCGAGGACTCCTTCCGGATCCACGGTGGCTACGGCTACTCCAAGGAGTACGAGATCGAGCGCCTCATGCGTGAGGTCAAGTTCATGCTCATCGGCGAGGGCACGTCCGACATCCAGAAGATGATCATCGGGCGCGCGCTGCTCAAGGACTACAAGCTCTGACATGAGCGTGCGCGAGAACGTCACGTTCGCGTCGCAGGGCACCACCGTCGCCGCCTGGCTCTATCGGCCGGACGGCGACGGGGGAGCGGCTCGACCTGTGATCGTCATGGCGCACGGCCTGGGCGGCGTCCGGGAGATGCGGCTCGACGCGTTCGCCGAGCGGTTCGCCGACGCCGGGTACGTCTGCCTGGTCTTCGACTACCGCCACTTCGGGGCCAGCGACGGACAGCCGCGCCAGCTGCTGTCCGTGCGTCGTCAGCGGCAGGACTGGGCGGCCGCCGTCGCGTTCGCGCGCACGCTGCCCGGCGTCGACGCCTCCCGCACCGTGCTGTGGGGCTCGTCGTTCTCGGGCGGGCACGTCATCGCCGTGGCCGCCGACGACCCGTCGGTCGCGGCCGTCGTGTCGCAGTGCCCGTACACCGACGGGCTGGCCTCCAGCCTGGCCGTCGCCCCCCTCACGTCGCTGCGCGTGACGCTGCGGGCGCTCAGCGACCTCGTGGGCAGCTGGTTCGGGCGTCGCCCCCGCAGCATCCCGCTGGCCGGCGAGCCGGGCACGGTCGCGCTGATGACGGCCCCCGACGCCGTGCCCGGCTACCTGGCGCTGGTGGAGGAGGGCTCGACCTTCCGCAACGAGGTCGCCGCCCGCGTGGCGCTCGACATCGCGCTCGGCCGGCCCGGGGCGAAGGCGCGGCGGCTGCGCTGCCCGGCGCTCTTCGTCGTGTGCGAGCGCGACACGGTGGCGCCGGCGAGGGCGACGCTCAAGCACGTCGCCAAGGCGCCGCAGGGCGAGGTGGTGCGCCGCGACACCGGACACTTCGACATCTACGTGGGCGAGGAGTTCGAGACGACGGTCCGCGACGAGCTCGCGTTCCTGCAGCGGCACGTCCCGGCGACCTGAGCGGACCGCGGCGCGATGATGGGCGCATGACCGGCCCGTTCGCGCTGCGCCGCTTCCAGGCCGAGGCGCTCGACGCTCTCGAGCGGGCGCGCGCCGCCGGTCGGCGCAGGTCCTGGGTGTCGCTGCCGCCTGGCGCGGGCAAGACCGTGCTCGGGACGGAGCTGGTGGCGGCGCGGCTCGCCGCCGAGGGGCGTCGGGCTGTCGTGCTCGCGCCCAACACGGCGATCCAGGCGCAGTGGATCGCGACCTGGGCGCGCTACGGCGTCGGCCCCGCGAGCCCGGAGCGCGACCTCGCCGCCGACGTGACCGTCCTGACCTACCAGGCGATCGCGACCTTCTCCCCGGACGACGAGGACGACGACGCGGAGGCGTCGGCAGGTGGGTCGGGTCCGCTCGTGGACCGGCTGCACGAGAACGGACGCGCGCTCGTGGCCGCACTGCGCGAGGCAGGTCCGCTGACCGTCGTGCTCGACGAGTGCCACCACCTCCTCGAGACCTGGGGCGCCCTGCTGCGCGAGGTGCTCGACCCGCTCGAGGACGTGCTGGTCCTCGGTCTCACGGCCACGCCGCCGGGCGTGCTCACCCGTCGACAGGCCGAGCAGGTCGAGGAGCTGTTCGGCGACCTCGCCTACCAGGCCTCGATCCCCGCGGCGGTCCGCGAGGGCGACCTCGCCCCGTTCGCGGAGCTGGCCTGGCTGGTGCGGCCCTCCGCCGAGGAGGAGGCGTGGCTCGCGTCGTCGGCCGTGCGGTTCGCCGAGCTGACGACGGAGCTCCTGAGCCCCGGGTACGGCTCCGTGCCGCTGCTGACCTGGTTCGACCGGAGGATCGGCGAGCTGCCCGTCCCGTGGACCACGTTCGAGCGCGACGAGCCGGCCCTGGCCACGGCGGTGCTCCGGCTCGTGCACGCCGACCTGCTCGACCTCCCGCGCGACGCCGTCCTGCGCGAGCAGCATCGCACCGACCTGACCGCCGAGGACTGGGCGCGGCTCGTCGACGACTGGGTGCGCGGCTGCCTCGCCCGCAGCGACGTCGACGCCGACCGCAGCGTGCTCGAGGACCTGCGCCGGGCCATGCCCGGCATCGGGTTCCGCGTCACGCGGCGTGGGGTCAGCGGGGCGGGGTCCTCGGTCGACCGCGTGCTCTCGCGCAGCGCCGGCAAGATGCGGGCGGCCGCCGCGGTGCTGCAGGCCGAGCGGGACGCGCTGGGCGAGCGGCTGCGCGCGGTCGTCGTCTGCGACCACGAGCGAGCCTCACCCACGTCGTCACTCGTGCTCCGCGACGCCCCCGCCGAGCACGGGTCGGCGCTGGAGGTCATGGACGCCCTCCTCGGCGGCGGCTTCGAGCCGGTGCTGCTCACCGGACGCACCGTCGCGGCCGGGGACGCCACGGCGCGGCGTCTCGTCGAGGTGCTGGGCCGGATCGCCCCGGACCTCGAGCTGCGCACCGAGCCGCTCGAGGGCGCCGAGGACCGGCTCCACCGTCTCGTCGGCCCATGGACCAGCCGACGGTGGACGCCGCTGGTCACGCGGGCCTTCCAGGACGGCCACTGCGACGTGCTCGTCGGCACCCGCGCCCTGCTCGGCGAGGGCTGGGACGCGCCGCGGGTCTCGACGCTGGTCGACCTGTCCACCGCGTCGACGACGTCGGCCGTGACCCAGACGCGCGGTCGGGCGCTGCGCACCGACCCGACCTGGCCCGACAAGGTCGCCACGACGTGGAGCGTCGTCTGCGTCGCCCCAGAGCACCCGGGCGGCGACTCCGACTGGCGCCGCTTCGTGCGCAAGCACGACGGCTACTTCGGCGTCGACGACGACGGTCAGGTCGTCTCCGGCGTCGCGCACGTGGACGCCCGCTTCTCGCCCTTCGTCCCGCCCGATCCCGACCTGTTCGACGTCGTCGCGCTCGACATGACGCAACGCGCTGGGGAGCGCGACGTCGTGCGGGCCCGCTGGCGCGTCGGCGAGCCGTACCGCGACGAGGTCCGGCGAGCGATCCGCGTGCGCCCGGACGACGTCGGGCGGAGCGACGGCGCGGAACCCGCGACGATGCCCGCACCCGAGCCACCATGGGCGCGGATCGGCGAGGACGGTGTCGTGTCCACCGGCCGTTCCGCACGGCTGGAGCCGTGGGACGCCGCGCGCGAGGCCGCCCGCGACCCGGGCCTCGCGGCCCACGCGTGGGTCGTGGCCGACGCCATGTCCCAGGGCGGTCTCGGCGGCCCCGGGGCGGTGGGGGTGCGTGCGGTGGTCGACGCGACCGGCACGTATCGGTTCGAGCTGGACGCCGATGCGGCCACGGCGTCGACCTTCGTCGACCTCCTGGAGGAGCTGCTGGGGCCCCTCGTCGCGCCTCGGTGGCTGGTCGCGCGTCACCAGGCGCCGCCGCCTACCGCAGGCACGGGCTGGCGCGTGCTGCTCGGCCGTGCTCGACCTGTGGCGCGCACCTGGTACGCCGTGCCGACGGAGCTGGCGCGCAACGTCGCACGGCGCCGTGCGTTCGAGCACGCCTGGGCGCGGTGGTTCGGCCCGGCGACGGTCGTCGCGTCGACGTCGGCCGCGGGGGAGGCGGCGCTGACGTCGGCCTACGGCACCACCCCGCTCGACGTCGTGACGCTGCTGCGCTCCAGCTGGTCCTGAACGCGCGTCCGCAGGTCGGAGGTCCGCGGGCGAGCCGGACGCTGCGTCCTAGACTGGCGACATGCCTCCCGTCAACCAGGGTCTCTTCACGCTCGAGTTCCCGCAGTCGCTCGGCGTCTACGACGACTACGCCACGGCGCAGAAGGTCGTCGACCACCTGTCCGACCAGGAGTTCCCCGTCCAGAACCTCCTCGTCGTCGGCACCGACCTCAAGCAGGTCGAGCGTGTCACCGGGCGACTCACCACCAGCCGCGTGGCCGGCGCCGGTGCCGCCTCGGGCGCATGGCTCGGCGTGTTCGTCGGCCTGCTGCTGAGCCTCTTCAGCAGCGAGAGCACCCTGCTGCAGAGCGTCGTCGGCGGGCTCGGCATCGGCATCGTGTTCGGCGTGGTCTGGGCTCTGCTCGGCTACGCCGCCACCCGCGGCCGTCGCGACTTCAGCTCCGTCAGCAGCGTCGTGGCCACGAAGTACGAGGTGCTGGTCGAGCACAAGCACCGCGCGCGGGCGCAGGAGCTCATCGCCGATCTGCCCGAGGCGCGCCAGAACCCCTTCGCCTGACCGTCCCGCGGCCCCGCGCCGTGCCCCTCCGCCCCGCCGACGGCGGTGGGGCGCCACCCAGGAGAGCCATGACCAAGACCAACCCCGGCAACTTCTTCGAGGACTTCCACGTCGGGCAGGTGATCGAGCACGCGACGCCCCGCACGATCACCGACGGTGACCGCGCGCTGTACGGCGCCATCTACCCGACCCGGTTCGCGATCCCGTCGTCGGCGGAGTTCGCGGCCTCCGTGGGTCTCCCCGAGCACCCCGTCGAGGACCTGGTGGCGTTCCACGTCGCGTTCGGCAAGACCGTGCCCGACGTCTCGCTCAACGCCGTCGCGAACCTCGGCTACGCCGAGTGCCGATTCCACCGTCCGGTGCTCACCGGCGACACGCTGCGCACGAGCTCGGAGGTCATCGGCCTCAAGCAGAACTCCAACGGCCGCACGGGCGTCGTCTACGTCCGCTCGACCGCCACCAACCAGCGGGGCGAGGTCGCGCTCGACTGGGTGCGCTGGGTCATGGTGCACAAACGTGACGCCGACGCACCCGCCCCGGAGACCGTGGTGCCCGAGGTGGCCGACGTCGTCGCGCCCGACGACCTCGTGCTGCCCGCCGGCCTGGACTTCTCGGCCTACGACACCACCGCGGCCGGCGAGCCGCACCGCTTCGACGACTACACGGTCGGCGAGACCATCGACCACGTCGACGGCGTCACGCTCAGCGAGTCCGAGCACATGATGGCCACCCGGCTGTGGCAGAACACGGCCAAGGTGCACTTCAACACCGAGGCCCGCCCCGACGGTCGACGACTCGTGTACGGCGGCCACGTGATCTCGCTGGCCCGTGCCCTGTCCTTCAACGGGCTGGCGAACGCGCAGCTCGTCGCCGCGATCAACGCCGGCTCGCACGTGGCGCCCGCGTTCGCCGGCGACACCGTGTACGCCTGGTCGGAGGTGCTCGACAAGGCCGCCCCGGCAGCCTGGAAGGGCACCGGGGTGGGGGCCCTGCGGCTGCGGCTCGTCGCCACCAAGGGACGCGACGAGACGACGACGCTGCGCGGTGACGACGGGAAGTACGCCGAGGGCGTGCTGCTCGACCTCGACCTCTGGGCCCTGGTGCCGCGCTGATGGGTGCCACCCTGGTCCTGGTGCGGCACGGGCAGACCGAGTGGAGCCTGGCGGGTCGGCACACGGGCCGCACCGACATCGAGCTGACCGCGGCGGGCGAGGCGACGGCGAAGGCCCTCGCTCCCGCGCTGGCGGACGTCGACTTCGACCTCGTGCTCACCAGTCCCCGGCTCCGCGCGCGACGCACGGCCGCGCTGGCCGGCTTCACGGAGGCGACGGTCGAGGACGACCTCGCCGAGTGGGACTACGGCGACTACGAGGGACTCACGACGCCGCAGATCCGCGAGTCGGTGCCGGGCTGGACCATCTGGGACCACCCGGTGCCAGGTGGCGAGACCCCCGACGAGGTGGGGGCCCGGCTCGACCGGGTGGTCGAGCGCGTGCGCGCGACGGGCGGCCGGGTGCTCGTCTTCGCCCACGGGCACAGCCTGCGGGTGCTGGCGGCGCGCTGGCTGGGCCTGCCCGTGCAGGACGGGCGCATCTTCGACCTCGACACCGCGACCTACTCCGTGCTGGGCGACGACCGCGGCCAGCCCGTGGTGCAGCGCTGGAACGTCGGCCCGACCCTCTAGCCTGACCTCGTGAGGATCGATCTCCACACCCACTCCAACCGCTCCGACGGGACCGACACGCCCGCCGAGCTGGTGGTCAACGCGGCGCTCGCCGGGCTCGACGTCGTGGCGCTGACCGACCACGACGCGACCACCGGCTGGGACGAGGCGCGTGCTGCGGGCGAGCGGGAGGGTGTCGTGGTGGTGCCGGGCATCGAGATCTCCACGACGTTCCACGGCGAGAGCGTGCACCTGCTGGGCTACGCCTTCGACCCGGCGCACCCGCCCCTGGTCGAGGAGCTGGAGCGGGTGCTGGGGGGCCGTGACCAGCGCCTGCCGCGCATCCTCGCCCGGCTGGCCGAGCACGGCATCGACATCACCGAGGAGGACGTCGCGCTGCAGTCGGGAGCCGCGGCGGCGTCGGGTCGTCCGCACATCGCCGACGCGATGGTCGCGAAGGGCTACATCGGTCACCGTGACGAGGCGTTCCAGGGCTGGCTGAACAGTCGCGGCCGCGCGTACGTCGAGCGCTACGCCGCTCCGCTGCTCGGCGCGGTGCGGCTGCTGAAGGACGCCGGCGGCCAGGCGGTGGTCGCCCACCCGTGGTCGCGTGGCAGCGACCGCGTGCTCACGGCCGACGCCTTCGAGGAGCTGGCGGCCCTCGGCCTCGACGGCATCGAGGTCGACCACGTCGACCACGACGACGTCGCCCGCCGCGGCCTGCGCGACGTCGCCCGCGCCCTCGACCTCGTCGTCACCGGCTCCAGCGACTACCACGGAACAGGCAAGTCGTCGGCCTTCCACCTCGGCGCCAACCTCACCGACCCGGGGGAGTACGAGCGCCTCCTCGGCTGACCCCTCGGCGGTGGATCCGCCACCTCCTGAGCGCTCGTGAGGTGGCAGAACCACCGCTGGGGAGGCTGAAGGCGGCAAGGGTTCTCCCTTCTCGTGGACCGTGCCGCGAGAAGGGAGAATCTCGTGTCTCCCCAACGCAAAGGGCACCCAGGATTCTTCGTTCACGCGGGCGAGGCCGAACGCTTCTGCCTTCACGACGGGATCCCGTAGCAAACGAAGCATCCTTGGCCCTGTGACGCGCGAACGCAGAATCCTGCGTCCACCCCAGCACCCATCCACAGCCCGAGACCCCAGACCAGCGCCGTCGCCAGTCGCCCGGTCGAGGCCCTCTCGGAGCGCAGGCCGGCGAGGAGCCGGGCCGACGTGCCGGCAGATCGACGAGAGCTCGACGAAGGCTCTTGAGCATCTGCTCAAACTCTGTCATGCTTCAACTGAGCGACCGCTCAAAAAAGGAGGCACGCATGGACACCCCGACGACCACCCGACCGCCCACCGGCACCGACGTGATCTGTCGCGTCTGGCTGGGAGGACTGTGCTGGGGCCCGGTGACGGCCGCGGGGGTGGTGCTCGGCTGGATGGTGTCCGGGGCCGTCCTCGACGGAGTCAGCGTCGCCGACCTCGACGAAGGGGTGGCGATGCTGCTGATCCTGATGGTCGTCGCCGTACCGATCGGGCTGCTCACCGGACTCGTGGCGGGCCTGCTCGCCGGCCTGCTGCTCGTCGCCGTCCGCCCGCTCGGCGACGTCGCGCCCTGGCTCGTCTGCGCCGTCACCCTGGTTGGACTGGCCCTTGCGTGCAGCGCCTTCACCGGACCCGGGAACGAGTTCACCTTCGTCCTCGCCGTCCCGGTCTGCCTGCTCTCCGCCTGGCCGGTGCTCCACACGCTCCGGAAGGCGCTGCGCCCCACGACGGCACGTCGATGACGTCGTCGACCACGCGGCTAGGCTCGGTGCGTGAGCGACGACCCCCGCACGCTGGCCACCCGGCGCCGACTCCTCGACGCCACGATGCAGACCATCCGCGAGCAGGGCATGGCGAAGCTGTCGGCCCGCACCATCGCCGCCACCGGCAGCGTGAACCAGGCGCTGGTCTTCTACCACTTCGGCACCGTCGACGGGCTCGTCGCCGAGGCCTGCCACGTGCTCACCAGCGAGCGGGTCGACCGGCACCGGCCCGCGCTCGACGCGGTCACCACCTGGGCCGGCCTCATCGACGTCGCCGAGCAGGTGCGTGCCGACGAGCGCGAGGAGGGCAACGTGGCCGTCCTCGGCCAGATCCTTGCCGCGTCCCACGGCAACCCCGACCTCGCGACCGCCGCGGGTCGGGCGATCGGGCTCTGGACCGGCGCGGTCCGCCCCACGCTCGAGCGGCTGCTCGCGACGTCACCCGTGGGCGAGCTGTTCGACGCCGACGTGCTCACCGACCTCGCCGCGTCGGCCTTCGTCGGCATCGAGCTCATGGAGCCCACCCGGACCGGGGAGGGCCGGCAGGCCGACGACCCGCTCGCCCGGCTGCGGCC
>NZ_LUNH01000034.1:0-41064 GCF_001628525.1 Aeromicrobium sp. REDSEA-S38_B2
CGGATCGGCGAGGACCCGCAGGGCATCCCGAACAACCTCGTGCCGTTCATCGCGCAGGTCGCGGTGGGCCGTCGCGATCGGCTGTCGGTCTTCGGCGGCGACTACCCGACGGCCGACGGCACCGCGGAGCGCGACTACATCCACGTGCAGGACGTCGCGGAGGGGCACGTGGTCGCGCTCGACGCGATCGTCGGCGGCGACGCCGGCGTGCGCGTGTGGAACCTCGGCAGCGGTCAGGGCACGTCGGTGCTGGAGATGATCCACGCGTTCGAGCGCGCCAGCGGTCGCGAGATCCCGTACGAGGTCGTCGACCGTCGCCCGGGCGACCTCCCGGCGTTCTGGGCCGACCCTACGAAGGCTGAGCAGGAGCTCGGCTGGCGCACCTCGCGCACCGTCGACGACATGTGTCGCGACACGTGGACCTGGCAGTCGCAGAACCCCCAGGGGTACGACGCCTGAACCTGACCGAGCGCAGCGAGGGAACGGTTCAGGCGGGTCGAGTGGTGCACGCCGCAGGCGTCCCGCTGTATCGAGACCCAGCAAGCGTCCAGGCCCAGCCGCAACAGCACCAGCGCCCCACCCGAGCCCCCCGGACCGCATCCGCAGTTTCGGTCACTTCCGGGTGACTCAGCCGCACAAATCGCCCCGGAACCGTCCAATTCCTCAGCACTGACGATGCGGAGGCCTCTCGGAGGCCGCCCCCACGAGAGGCCGCGGCAGCGCAGCCGCAGGCCCGCGAGGGCCGCAGCCGCGTACGACTCAGACCCGACGCTGCGCGATCTGGTACAGCGCGATGCCCGCGGCGACGCCGGCGTTGAGCGACTCCAGGCTGGAGGCCATGGGGATGGAGACGATCTGGTCGCAGGTCTCGCCGACGAGGCGGGAGATGCCCTTGCCCTCGCTGCCGATGACGACGACGAGCGGTCCGTCGGCGAGGTCGAGGTCGGGAAGGGAGACGTCGCCGTCGGCGGCCAGGCCGACGACCATGAGGCCCGCCTCCTGGTACGCCTTCAGCTGACGCGTCAGGTTCGTGGTCCGCGCGACCGGGACCCGCGCGGCGGCACCCGCCGACGTCTTCCAGGCCGACGCGGTCATCTGCGCCGACCGACGCTCGGGGATCACCACGCCGTGCGCGCCGAAGCCCGACGCCGAGCGCACGACCGCGCCGAGGTTCCGCGGGTCGGTCACGCCGTCGAGCATGACGACGAGCGGCGGCACACCCTCCTCCTCTGCGCGCGCGAGCAGGTCGTCGGGGTGGGCGTAGTCGTAGGCGTCGAGCTTGGCTGCGACGCCCTGGTGCACGGCGCCACCGGTGAGCTTGTCCATCTCGACCCGCCCGATCTCGAGCAGCGACACGTGCTGCTCCGCGGAGAGCCGGAAGATCTCACGGATGCGCTCGTCGCGCTCCGCGCCCTCAGCGATGTACAGGCCGGCGACGGGCACGTTCGCGCGCAGCAGCTCGACGACGCTGTTGCGTCCGGCCACCCACTCGGGTCCGCCGTCGCCGCCCTTGCGCTTCGGCCGCGCGGCCTCGCGCTTGTCGGCGGCGCGCGCCATCTTGTACGCCTTGTGGTTGGGGCGCTCCTCCGCGCGCGGCGTCGGACCCTTGCCCTCCAGACCCTTGCGGCGACGTCCGCCGGACCCGGCCGTGGGGTTGCCCTTGCCGGTCTTCTTGATCGCGCCTCGGCGCTGGCTGTTGCCTGCCATCGGTCAGGTTCCCTTCACGGACCAGCGCGGACCTTGCGCCGTGTCCTCGATGTCGATGCCGGCCGCGGCCAGCTGGTCGCGGACGCGGTCCGCGGTGGCGAAGTCCTTCGCGGCGCGCGCCTCCTGGCGCTGCGCGAGCAGGGCCTCCACGAGCGGCGCGAGCGCGTCGTCGGCGGCCGACGTCGTCGTCGCCGCCCAGTGGTCGGAGAGCGGGTCGAGCCCAAGCACGTCGAGCATGGCGCGAACTGAGCCAAGCGTTCCTTGAACCGCCTTGCGATTATTTGCAGCACGTCGGGCGAACTCGTCATCTCCACTGAGGTGCAGAAACTCATTGAGATTCGCGTTACCGATGCTCACGTACTTCTGCAGCGCAGCAAGGGCTGCGGGTACGCCGAGATCATCGTCCATCGCCACCGCGAAGTCGTCCGGAATCTCGCCCAGACCGTCGCTACCGACGACCTCGTGAGCGCGCCGCACGAAGCCCTCGATGCGCTCGAACGCGACCGCGGCCTCCTGCAGCGACTCCTCCGTGAACTCGATGATCGAGCGGTAGTGCGCGGCCACGAGGTAGTACCGCAGCGCGATGGCCGGCACCCGCTTGACGACCTCGCTGACCATCAGCGTGTTGCCGACGCTCTTCGACATCTTCGCGCCGCTCAGGTTGAGCATCGCGTTGTGCATCCAGAGCCGCGCGAACGGCTGGCCGGCAGCGCGCGACTGGGCGATCTCGTTCTCGTGGTGCGGGAAGCGCAGGTCGAGGCCGCCACCGTGGATGTCGAACTCGGTGCCGAGGTACTTCGCGGCCATCGCCGAGCACTCGAGGTGCCACCCGGGGCGACCCCGGCCCCACGGCGTCGGCCACGACGCCGACTCCGGGTCGCCTTCCTTGTGGCCCTTCCACAGGGCGAAGTCGCGCGGGTCGCGCTTGCCGTCGGCCGGCGCGTCGGGCGCGGCCTGCATGTCGTCGACGTGCTGGTTGCTGAGCTCGCCGTACGCGGGCCAGGACCGGACGTCGAAGTAGACGTCGCCCGAGCCGTTCTCCGCCGGGTAGGCGTGACCGCGCTCGATCAGCGTCTCCATGAGCTCGATCATCTCGGGCACGACGCCCGTCGCACGCGGCTCGTACGTGGGCGGCCGGCAGCCGAGCACCTCGTACGCGGCATGCAGGGCGCGCTCGTTCTCGTAGGCCACCGCGAACCAGGGCCGACCCTGCTCGCGACCCTTGGCGAGGATCTTGTCGTCGATGTCGGTGACGTTCGCGACGATGGTGACCTCGTAGCCGGCGCGCTCGAGCCAGCGTCGCAGGACGTCGAAGACGACCTCCTTGCGGATGTGCCCGACGTGCGGCGGTCCCTGCACGGTGAGCCCGCAGTGGTAGATGCCGACCTTGCCGGGCACGACCGGGTCGAGGTCGCGCTGCTGCCGGGTGGCGGTGTCGTACAGGCGCAGGCTCACCCCGGAATCCTAACGGTCCGCGACCCCGGCCCCGACCAGACCGATTCGTCCCAACCGCCCCACGAGCCCCTGACGTCACCTACCCTCGAAGAATGCCTCTTCCCCGTCGGCATGCACCGCGCCGCACCGTTCCTGCCGTCGCCGCCGTCCTGCTCGCGTCGCTGCTCGTCCCGACCGCGCCCGCGCAGGCCGCGTCGCAGTCGGCGAGCACCGTCCGCTGGGTCAGCGCGGCCCAGCTCCAGAAGGGCTCGTTCGACGGCGTCCGGGTCTCCGGCTCCGCGCTCGTGCTCGACTCGCCGAAGCGCCGCCAGACCTACCGCGACCCGTACAAGGGCCGCACCGCCACATGGGCGTACGGCACCTGGACGTCGCCGTGGTCGTCGACGGGCTACTCCGCGCGCGCCCTGGTGCCGTCGTGGAGCGCTCGCACGCCCGACGACACGTGGCTACGGGTCAAGGCCCGCGTGCGCCAGGGGTCGAAGGTCGGCAGCTGGGACACCGTCGCCATCTGGGCCAAGGGCGAGAGCGGCGTCTACCGCACGTCGGGCCCGTCGCAGACCGACGACCTCGCCCGGCTCGACACCGACACGGTGCGCGCCAACGGCTCGAGCACGTTCAGCCAGTGGCAGGTGCAGGTCGAGCTGCTGCGCCGCCCGACGTCGCGTGCGACGCCCCGCGTGGAGTCCGTCGGCGGCGCCGCGTCGTCGTACACGACCCGACGCATCGCCACGAGCCGCACGACGATGACGCGCACGACCACGTTGTCGGTGCCGACCTACTCGCAGATGACGCACCGCGGGCACCACCCCGAGTGGGGAGGCGGGGGCGAGGCCTGGTGCTCGCCGACGTCGGTGTCGATGATCCTGCGCTACTTCGGCTCCGGGCCGACGTCGCGCGAGCTGAGCTGGGCGAGGGGCGCCGACCGCCAGGTCGACCACGCCGCGCGCTACTCCTACGACTACCGCTACCAGGGCACCGGCAACTGGCCCATGAGCGCCGCGTACGCGAGCACCTACGGGCTCGACACGTTCGTGACGCGCCTGTACGACCTGCGCGAGGCCGAGCAGTTCATCAAGGCGGGCATCCCGCTCGTCGCCTCGGTCGCCTTCGGCCGCGGAGAGCTGAGCGGCGCCCCGATCTCCTCGACGCCGGGACACCTGATGGTCATCAGCGGCTTCACGCGCGACGGTCGCGTCATCGCCAACGACCCTGCCGGCGCCACGAACGCCGCCGTGCGTCGTACCTACGACCGCGCGCAGTTCGAGCGCGCGTGGCTCGGCGGCAGCGGCGGCATCGTCTACGTCATCCGGCCGGGCAGCAAGGCCCTGCCGAAGGACAGCCCGCGCTGGTAGTCGGGCAGGATGCAGCCATGACCTGGCCCGACCTGCGCACCGGCATCGGCACCGACGTCCACCGCCTCGTGCGCGGACGGCCGATGTGGCTCGCCGGTCTGGAGTGGCCGGGCGAGGACGCGGGCCTGGAGGGTCACTCCGACGGCGACGCCGCGTGCCACGCGATGGTCGACGCTCTGCTCTCCGCAGCCGGCCTCGGCGACATCGGGTCACGCTTCGGCACCGCCGACCCACGACTCGCCGGCGCCTCCGGCACGACGTTCCTGACCGAGACGGTGCGCCTGCTCGACGAGGCGGGCTTCGCCGTGCTCAACGTGGCGGTGCAGGTGATCGGCAACGCGCCACGCCTCGGCCCCCGTCGCGACGAGGCACAGGAGCTGCTGACGTCCGTCGTCGGCGCCCCCGTGAGCATCTCCGCGACGACCACGGACGGTCTCGGCCTGACCGGCCGCGGCGAGGGCGTGGCGGCGGTGGCCACCGCGCTCGTCGCACGACGCTGACCTGCTGTCCCGTCAGGCGAGCCCCCGGGAACGACAGGCCCCCAGGAACGACGAGGGCCCCCGCCCGGAGGGGGCGGGGGCCGTCGGACCGGCTCGGGTCAGGAGGCGAGGACCTCGTCGAGCCGCAACTCGGCCTTGTCCTCGTTGGTCTTCTCCGCGAGGGCGAGCTCGGAGACCAGGATCTGGCGCGCCTTGGCCAGCATCCGCTTCTCGCCGGCGGACAGGCCACGCTCGTGGTCGCGGCGCCAGAGGTCGCGCACGACCTCGGCCACCTTGAGCACGTCACCGGAGTGCAGCTTCTCGAGGTTCGCCTTGTAGCGACGCGACCAGTTGGTCGGCTCCTCGACGTGCTCGGCGCGCAGGACGCTGAACACACGCTCGAGGCCGTCGGCGTCGACGACGTCACGGACGCCGACCAGGTCGACGTTGCAGGCGGGCACACGGACGACCAGGTCGTTCTGGGCGACGATGCGCAGGACCAGGTAGTCGCGCTCTTCCCCCTTGATCGTCCGCTTCTCGATGTCTTCGATGACTGCGGCCCCGTGGTTCGGGTACACAACCGTCTCGCCGACAGTGAAAGTCATAAACGCGGCACCTTTCGTAGGTGACCAGTTTAACACGCGCCACGGACGGCCTTTTCAGCCGTTCCTCGGGGTCGGACGGTAGGTTCCGCCCCCGCCTAGGGGCCCGGCCCGCACCCCGCCGCCGCGATGCCCTCCGATATGCTCCGCACGACGACCCTCCTCGACGTAGAAGCAGGTGCCCGGTGTCCACCGTTCGCACGCGCCGTCTCACGGCCGCCACCCTGATGCTCACCGCCGCCCTCGGGCTCACCGCCTGCGGCACCGGTGGAAGCACCCAGACGAACCAGCAGTACCAGCCCGGCATCGGCGCGAACGTGCGCACGGGCGACGTGCGCCTGTACAACGCGCTCCTGGTGGCCAACACCGACGACACCTACGCGCTGTCCGTCGGTCTGCTGAACACCACCGACGAGGAGCAGACGCTCGAGTCGGTCACCGTCCGCCCACTGGAGGGCTCCGGCTCGGTCACGGCCGAGCCGGCCCTGCCCGTCGAGCTGCAGCCCCGCCAGCTGTACACGCTGGGTCGCCAGGGCGAGGTCGCCGACATCGACGGCTCGTCGGTCGAGCTGGGCCGCTACGCCCGCCTCACGCTCACCTTCTCCGGTGGCGACGAGGTCGAGATCGAGGCGCCGATCGTCGCCCGCACGTCGACCTACTCCGACGTCGCCGAGAAGCCGGTGAGCCCGGAGTCGTCGGCCACCCCGACGCCGAGCGCGAGCCCCAGCCCCACCGCCGGCAGCTGACCCCGGCGGACCTGGCGGCGACGTCGCCAGGTCCGACACGGACGCACGAAGGGCCGTCCCGATCCTCACGGATCGTGGACGGCCCTTCGTCGTGCGACGAGGCGTGGCTCAGGCGCCGGGAGCGATCTCGCCGGTCACCAGGTAGACGACGCGACGCGCCATGGAGACCGCGTGGTCGCCGATGCGCTCGTAGTAGCGACCGAGGAGCGCCAGGTCGATCGCCGGCTCGATGCCGTGCTCCCAGGTGCCGCCGAGCAGCGCGCGGAAGAGGTCCTTGCGCAGCCGGTCCATCTCGTCGTCAGTGTCCTCGAGGCGGCTGGCCGCGTCGACGTCGCGGTTGGCGACGATCCGCGACGCCGCGTGGATCATCTGGTCGGCGACGGACGCCATGGCCATGATCGTCGGCTGGATGGAGACCGGGACGGCGACGTCGGGCATGCGCAGCCGGGCGACCTTGGCCACGTGCACGGAGAGGTCGCCCATGCGCTGCAGGTCGGTGAGCATGCGCAGCGTCGCGACCAGCTGGCGCAGGTCGGTGGCGACCGGCTGCTGGGTGGCGAGCAGCAGCAGGGCGCGCTCCTCGATCTCCTCCGTCGTCTCGTCGATCTGCTTGTCGCCGTCGATCACCTGCTCGGCGAGCGGGGCGTCGGCGTTGAGGAGGGCGGCGGTGGAGGCAGCGACGGCCTTGCGGACGGTCCCGGTCAGCTGGACCAGGTCGTCGACGATGGTGTCGAGCTGCTCGTAGTACGCATCACGCATGCCCCAGACCCTAGAAGAAACCGGTGAACGATGAGCGACCCCCGGTGAACGAACCGTGAACAGCCGCGGAAAGCCGCACGTCAGAGGGGGTTCGCGCTCGGACCTGGGTGAACGGTGGGCCTAGCATCGCGGTGTGGACATCGACGCGGCCTACCTGATCGCCGGCGCCGTCGGCGCGGCCGTCGGCGCCACGGTGACGTTCGTCTGGCTGTTCAGTGAACGGCGCCAGAACGCGGTGCCCGAGGAGCCCGCGCCGCTCGTGCCGCCCGGTGCTCAGGCGGTGCTCTCGGTGCTGTCGTCGACCACCGTCCTGCTCGACTCCTCCGACACCGTCCTCGAGGCCTCGGCCCAGGCGGTGGCCCTCGGGATCGTGCGCGACCGCCGGATCGAGCCCGACGAGATCCGCGCGATGGTGCAGCAGGTGCGTCGCGACGGCCAGGTGCGCGAGTCGAACCTGACGCTGCAGCGCCGCCGCGGCCTCCCGGCACACGTGTCGGTGCGCGTCGCCCCGCTGACGTCGCGCCTGGTGATCGTGCTGGCCCTCGACCGGACCGACCAGCAGCGCGTCGAGAACATCCGCCGCGACTTCGTCGCCAACGTCAGCCACGAGCTGAAGACGCCGGTGGGCGCCCTGAACCTGCTCGCGGAGGCCGTCGCCGAGGCGAAGGACGACCCCGAGTCGGTCGTGCGGTTCGCCTCGCGCATGCAGACCGAGAGCGAGCGCCTCACCCGGCTCGTGCAGCAGATCATCGACCTGTCCCGGCTGCAGAACGACGTGGCCAGCGACGACGCCACGACGGTCAAGGTCGACGAGCTCGTCGCTGAGGCCTGCGAGCACTCGGCCACGGAGTCCGAGCGCAAGCGCATCGAGATCTCGCGCACGGTCGAGCCCGACCTGCTCGTGCACGGCGACCGCGCCCAACTGCACGCGGCCGTGAGCAACCTGGTCGAGAACGCCGTGACGTACAGCCCGGAGGGCTCGCGCGTCGTCGTCACGGCCGCGCTCGCCGGCGACGACGTGCGCATCAGCGTGGCCGACAACGGCATCGGCATCGCCGGCCCCGAGCTCGAGCGGATCTTCGAGCGCTTCTACCGGGTCGACCCCGCCCGCGCCCGCGCCACGGGCGGCACGGGGCTCGGCCTGTCCATCGTCAAGCACGTGGCCGCCAGCAACGGCGGCACCGTCGACGTGTGGAGCGAGCCCGGCGCTGGCTCCACCTTCACGCTGGTGCTCCCCCGCTTCCAGCACGACCTCGATGAGGAGATCCTGTGACACGAGTGTTGGTCGTCGAGGACGAGACCAGCTACAGCGAGGCGCTGTCGTACGTCCTGCGCAAGGAGGGCTTCGACGTCGCGATCGCCGAGACCGGGCCCGACGCCTTGATCGAGTTCGAGCGCGGCGGCGCCGACATCGTGCTGCTCGACCTCATGCTGCCCGGGCTGCCGGGGACCGAGGTGTGCCGTCAGCTGCGCCAGACGTCGAGCGTGCCGATCATCATGGTCAGCGCGAAGGACACCGAGGTCGACAAGGTGGTGGGCCTCGAGCTCGGCGCCGACGACTACGTGACGAAGCCGTACTCGCCGCGCGAGCTGGTGGCCCGCATCCGTGCGGTGCTGCGCCGCGGCGCGGTCGAGGAGGTCGACGAGGACGGCGTCCTCGAGGCCGGCCGCGTGCGCATGGACGTCGAGCGCCACCTGGTGTCGGTCGACGGCGACACGGTCAAGCTGCCGCTGAAGGAGTTCGAGCTGCTCGAGTTCTTCCTGCGCAACCCGGGCCGGGTGCTGACCCGCGGCCAGCTCATCGACCGTGTGTGGGGCGCCGACTACGTGGGCGACACGAAGACGCTCGACGTCCACGTGAAGCGGCTGCGCGCGAAGATCGAGCCCGACCCGGGCAACCCGATCACCCTCACGACCGTGCGCGGGCTGGGGTACAAGCTCGACGCCTGAGGCCGTCCGTCCGTCCGGCGGCCGCTAACCTGCCCGTATGTCCGAGACGCGGGACCAGGCCCGGCTGTTCCGACGGGCGATGCGGACGGGGCAGGCGCCGGCCGGGCTCGACCGTCAGCGCTGGCTGCCCGTGGTGCGGCGACGCGCCACGCTGCTGCGGACGGGGCGGCCTTTCGTCGTCGGCGCCTGGGTGACGATCGGGGTGCTGCTGCTCGCCGTGGCCGCAGTCGGGGTCGTGACGACTCCGTTCCTCGTGTGGTTCGCCGTCCTGCTGGCCCTCGTCACCGCGCCCGTCGCCTACCTCACCGACCGACTCTGGGTGCGCGCGCGAGGCTCGATCGGCGCGCTGCTCGCCGACCTGGAGGGAGCGGACCAGCGCTGAGCTGCGTCTGCACTCCCCTGCGTCGTGACGACGTCGGGTCGATCTGTCGCCGACAGACCGACCCGAAGTCCTCACAACGCGGGAGGGGGCGTCAGCGACCCTGGTTCGCGACCGCGGCGATGGCGTCGGCGGCGGCGTCGGGGTCGAGGTACTGGCCGCCCTTCGTGACGGGCTTGAGGTTGGCGTCGAGCTCGTAGACGAGCGGGATGCCGGTGGGGATGTTGAGGCCGACGACCTCGTCCTCACCGAGGCCGTCGAGGTGCTTGACGAGCGCGCGCAGGGAGTTGCCGTGGGCGGTCACCAGGACCGTGCGGCCGTCGAGCAGGTCGGGGACGATGCTGTCGTACCAGTAGGGCAGCATCCGGTCGAGCACGTCGGCCAGGCACTCGGTGCGCGGCAGCAGCTCGTCGGGTAGCGACGCGTAGCGCGGGTCCCCGGCCTGCGAGAACTCCGCGTCGTCCGCGAGGGCCGGCGGGGGCGTGCTGTAGGAGCGGCGCCAGGTCATGAACTGCTCCTCGCCGAACTCCTCCAGCGTGGCCTTCTTGTCCTTGCCCTGCAGTGCGCCGTAGTGCCGCTCGTTCAGCCGCCACGACCGCTTCACCGGGATCCAGTGCCGGTCGATGCCGTCGAGCACGATCTGCGACGTGCGGATCGCGCGGCGCAGCAGCGACGTGTGCGACACGTCGGGCGCGATCCCAGCCTCGGCGAGCAGCCTGGCCCCGCGACCCGCCTCCTCGACGCCCTGCTCGTTGAGGTCGACGTCGACCCAGCCGGTGAACAGGTTCTTCGCGTTCCACTCGCTGTGGCCGTGACGCAGGAGGACGAGCGTGTAGGTCATGCCGCCAGCCTAGTGGTCGCTCAGGCCGCGCCCGCCGCCACGCCCACGGTTTACCACGGGACCGTGGTAAACCGTCAGGACGGCGAGTCGGAGCGCCACTCCTGGTGGATCTGGTGCAGCGCCTGGACGTAGTCGTCCTGCGACTGCGGGCCGGCGAGGGTCCAGCGGTGCTCGACCACGACGTAGGGGAGCTGGGTGATCCCCAACGACCGGGCGGTCTCGTCCTGCGTGCGCACGGCGTCGGCGTACTCCTCGCTGGCGAGCAGGGCGTCGGCCGTCTCGAGGTCGAGCCCGACGAGCGCCGCTCGGCTGGCGAGCACCAGCGGGTCGGCGACGTCGGCGCCCTCGAGGAAATGGGCCCGCCAGAGCTGGTGGATGAGCTCGCGCTGCGCGCCCGGCGCGGCCTCGTCGGCCCACGTCAGCAGACGCCAGGCGTCGAGGCTGTTCGCCTCCACCGCCTCGACGAGGTTCAGCTCGATGCCACTGATCCGCGCGGCCGCCGTCACCTGGGCGTCGACGAGGTCGACCTTGTCCTCGCCGCCGAGCCGCTCGGCCTGCACCTCACGCAGCGGGCGCCCCGAGCTAGGTGCGTCGGGGTCGAGCAGGCGGGCACGGAACGCGACCTCGACGGGCTCGCCGACGAGGATCGTGAACATGCCGGCCGCACGCTCGAAGCGGGTCGCACCCACGTACGACCACGGATCGGTCACGTCGCAGAACACGGTCGCCTTCACCCGACCAACGTACGCGAGTACGAGCGGCGCCCAGCCGCTCGTCCGCACATCGACGTCGATCGAGACGTTCTTCGTACGTTTTGCTCGTTCGCACCCTAGTGTGGCGTCGCCGACCCTCCGACCAAGGACCTTCCGTGGACCCCAGAACCCGCCTCCGCCCCCTCGTCCTGCTCTTCATCCTGGCCCTCGGGCTCGCGTCCTTGCCCGCAGCGGCCATCGCGGAACCTGCCTCTCCTACCGCCTCAGTGCACTACGACGGCGACCTCACGCTGGGGACCGTGCTGACGGCACAGCTTGACGGCAGTACCCCGCCCGACGGTTCGACTTTCCGATGGTTCGTCGATGATGCACCGGCAGCTGCCGGCAGCGGTCCCACCTACACGGTGAGCACGCCCGACGTCGAAAAGGCGCTTTCGGTGGAGATCTCGACGCCGCCGACGGACATTCCCGCTGCAGTCGTCCGCTCCGCCGCAACGCCCCGCGTGCTCCGGACCGCTGTCCCCGTAGTCGCGGGCACACCGGCAGTCGGGAGGACACTGTCCGTCTCGCTGTCCGGCTGGAGCACCGGGACGACGCACGAGGTCGAGTGGTTCGCCGACGGGACCGAGCCCGTCGCAACTGGCGGTCGCTTGACACTCACCCCCGACCTGGTGGGACACACTTTGTCTGCACACGTCACCGGCTCCCTCGCCGGCTACGGCACGGTGACGGAGGCTTCTGAAGAGACCCTGCGGGTGCAGTCGCGGGCCACCCCCAGCGTCTCGGGCACCCTTCTCGTCGGCGCGACGCTCAGGGCCGACCCGGGCCGGTGGGTGACCGGCACACGCCACTCCTATCGCTGGTTCGCATCGGGACGGGCCATCCCCCGAGCGACGGGCCGCACCCTCCGCCTCACCCGCGGCCAGGGCGCGAAACGCATCAGGGTCGAAGTCACTGGCCGACTCGCGGGATATCCGGTCGTCACGTCAGCGTCCCGCAACAGCCTGCGGGTCATGACGGCGGCAGCGACACCACGTATCAAGGGCTCTCCCGCCGCCGGTCGCACGCTCCGGGCGGTGCGAGGCACGTGGACGCGTGGAGTCAGGGTGCGCTACCGGTGGTATGCCGATGGCAAGCCGCTCGCAGGTGGCACCCGTTCGACGCTGACCGTCCCGTCCAACGCGCTCGGGAAACGGATCAGCGTCCGTGCGACCGGGAGCCGGTCTGGGTTCGCGACGATCGCGAAGAACTCGCGGGCGACCCAACGTGTGCAGCGCGTAGGCCGCGCCGCACTGTCCGGGCGACCTCTCGCCACGCACCGCATGAGGGTCGCTCCCGGTCGCTGGACGTCGGGCACCCGGTTCACCTACCGCTGGGCTCTCGACGGCAAGGCGGTCGCTGGAGCGACAGGGTCGTCGATCACCGTCAAGCCGTCCTGGAAGGGCAAGCGCTTGAGCGCCACCGTCCGCGGCTCGCGACCCGGGTTCGCCACCTTCACGTCCCGGACAGGGTCATCGAGTCCGATCACCCTGCCGGAGCAGACCGGCCCGATCTCGACATGGGACTGCCCTTCCTGGGCGCCCATCAAGGGCAACGCGGACTCGGGCATCTATCACGTGCCAGGGCAGAGGTTCTACGACAGGACGCAGCCCGAGGAGTGCTTCGCCAACGAGCCGGCAGCCGTGCGAGCCGGCTACCGGCGTTCGAAAGTCTGACTGCCGCGCGGCGGGGGGCGGCCCGATGGCCATGACCGCCCCCCGTCCTTGCGTGCCGCGAGTCTCACCACGCGCCATCCGCATGCTGGGACCGGCTCCACGAGCATCGCCGCTCCCCTACGGTCACACCTCGTGATCCGTCCCCCCGCCCCGTCGCGCTGGCTCCCGCCCGTCGTGACGCTCGTCGTGGTGCTGGCGGCCTGGAGCGCGGTGTCCGCGTCCGGCGTCGTCCAGCCCGCGTACCTCGCGCCCAGCCCGCTCGAGGTGTGGGACGCGTTCTTGCGCGCGAACACGAACCACGCGGTCGGCGGTGGCGTCGACCGGGTCGTGCGCGGCGAGGAGGGCTACTACCTGTGGGAGCACCTGGTGGTGAGCCTGCAGCGCATCGGCGGTGGGCTCGCGCTGGCGATCATCGTCGCCGTGCCGCTCGGACTCGCGATGGGCACGGTCGGCTGGTTCGAGCGCGTCGTCGGCCCCTACGTCGACTTCCTGCGCTCCCTGCCGCCGCTCGCCTACCTCGGGTTCCTCGTGGCGTGGTTCGGCATCGGCGACACGTCGAAGGTCGCGCTCCTCTTCCTGGCGGCGTTCCCTCCCATCGCGCTCGCCACCCTCAACGGGGTGCGCGGGATCCGCGAGGACCAGCTGAACGCCGTCCGCTCCCTCGGGGCGTCGCGCCGCCAGACGATCACCACGGTCGTCCTGCCCGCGACGCTGCCCGACATCCTCAGCGGCCTGCGGGTCGCCGTCGGGTTCGCGTGGACCACCGTCGTGGCCGCCGAGCTCGTCAACGGACTGCCGGGCATCGGGGGCCTGGCGTACCTGTCGGGGACGCAGAACAAGCTCGCGCTCTCGGTGGCCTGCATCATCGTCATCGGCCTGACCGCGATCGTCCTCGACCTGATCATCCGCACCCTCGAGAAGAAGCTCGTCCCCTGGCGAGGAAAGGCCTGACATGACCCTCCCCCACCTGACCCGCGCGCGTGCCCTCGCGGCCGTCGTCGCAGCCACCGCCGCCCTCGGGCTCAGCGCCTGCGGCGTCGGCGGCGACACCGAGCAGGCCTCGGCCGACGCGTGCCCGTTCCAGGCCGACGAGTCCGTCGACACGACGGTGCGCATCGGCTACCAGAAGATCCCCAACGGCGACGTCGTCGTCAAGGACCAGAAGATCCTCGAGAACTGCCTGCCCAACGCCACGATCGAGTGGAGCAACTTCGCGTCCGGCGGCGACGTCGTGCAGGCGTTCGGCGGCAAGAGCCTCGACATCGGGCTCGCGGGCTCCTCGCCCAGCACGAAGGCGCTGTCGGCGCCGCTCGACCTGCCCGTGTCGGTCATCTGGATCCACGACGTCATCGGTTCCGCAGAGTCGCTGGTCGTGCGCGACGGCGAGGCCACCGACATCAAGGGACTCAAGGGCAAGACGATCGCCACCCCGTTCGGCTCGACCGCGCACTTCTCGCTGCTGCAGGCCATCGCCGACGCCGGCGAGGACCCGTCGGACTACACGATCGTCAACACCGAGCCGGAGCAGATCGCGCCGGCGTGGTCGCGCGGCGACATCGACGCCGCCTGGATCTGGGACCCGACGCTGAGCACCCTCGTGAAGGACGGCGGCAAGGTCGTGCTGACCAGCGAGGACACCGCCAAGGCCGGCAAGCCGACGTTCGACCTCGCCATCGCCGACCGCACGTTCGTCAAGGACAACCCGAAGGTGCTGGCCGTCTGGGCGAAGGCGCAGGACTACGCGGTCAAGCAGATCAAGGACGACCCGGCCAAGGCCGCCCAGAGCGCGGCCGTGGAGATCGGCGTCAGCGCCGCCGACGCCGAGAAGCAGTTCGCCGGCTTCACGTTCCTCGACGCGACGCAGCAGGCGGGCGCCGACTGGCTTGGCGGGAAGCTCGGCCAGGACCTCTTCTCGACGGCGCAGTTCCTGCTGACGCAGGACGGCATCGCCAAGGTCGCGCCCGAGTCGACGTACGCCGACGGCGTCGACCCCGGACCGGCGAAGGCCGCCGCGGGTGAGTGAGCGTCACGACCTCGCGGTCACCGTCGCGGGCCTGGAGCAGGAGTTCCGGGCCCGCGACGGCGTCGTGCGCGCCCTCGACGGCATCGACCTGACGATCGAGCCGGGCGAGCTCGTCACGCTGGCCGGACCGTCGGGGTGCGGGAAGACGACGCTGCTCCGCATCCTGGCCGGCTTCGTGGAGCCGACGCGGGGCACCGTCGAGGTCGGTGGGAGGCCGGTCCGCGGACCGGGTCGCGAGCGGGGCGTCGTGTTCCAGCAGCCGACGCTGTACCCCTGGCTCGACGTCCGCGACAACGTGGCCCTGGGCCCGAAGGTGCGCGGCGTCGCGAAGGCGGAGCGGTACCGCACGGCGGAGCGCTACCTCGAGCTCGTCGGGCTGGCCGACGTCGCGGGGCTGCGACCGTACGAGCTGTCCGGTGGCATGCAGCAGCGCGCCCAGATCGCGCGGGTGCTGACGAACGACCCCGAGATCGTGCTGATGGACGAGCCGTTCGGCGCCCTGGACGCGCTCACCCGCGAGCGTCTGCAGGAGGAGCTGCTGACCATCTGGCGCGAGACGGGCAAGACGATCCTGTTCATCACGCACGGTGTCGACGAGGCCGTCTTCCTCGGCTCCCGCGTGCTGGTGATGAGTCCCCGACCGGGCCGGATCGTGCTCGACGAGCCCGCTCGCTTCTCCACCCACGCCCGCCAGGTCGCCCCCGCCGACCTGCGCGCCCTGCCGGAGTTCACCGCCCTGACGACGAAGGTCCGCGAGGCGATCTCCCACCCCTGACACCGGGGCGCTGTCGGCATGCGGGGGCGTCGACCCGCCGGCGCGATGGTTGGGCCGGGTCCCCGGGCTGTGGCGGGGTCAGGCGTGGGGGAGGTAGGTGACGCGCGCTACCTGCCCGGTGGGAGGTAGGTGAGGCGCGCTACCTGCCCGGTGGGAGGTAGGTGACGCGCGGAAACAGGGCCGCTTTCCGCGCGCTACCTACCGCCCGGGTGGCTTTTTCGGAGGCCGCACCCAGCGCGAGCCGAGGCAGCGCACCAGCAAGCACACGCCCCCTGCGGCAGCGCACCAGCAACGCGGCGCACCAGCAGGACGTCAGCCCTTCGGCCGCAGGTGCGCGAACGCGGCGAGGTTCGCCGTCGACTCCCCGCGCGACTCGCGCCACTCCCACTCCTTGCGGATGGAGGAGGCGAAGCCGAGCTCGAGGATGGTGTTGAAGGAGTCGTCGGAGGCGGCGAGCACCGACCCGAGGAGCCGGTCGACCTCGTCGTGGGTGACGGAGACGAGGGGGAGGCGGCCGTCGAGGTAGATGTCGCCGGCGGAGTCGATCGCGAACGCGACGCCGTAGAGCTTGAGGTTGCGCTCGAGCAGCCAGCGGTAGACGCCCTCGTGGTTCTCGTCGGGGTTGCGGGCGACGAACGCGTGCACGCCGAGGGAGTGCCGGTTGACCTCGAGGCGGGTGGTGGTCTTCAGCTTCCGCTCGCCCGGAAGGTCGACCTCGACGACGGTGAGCCCGTGGCGCACGTGGTCGAGCCCGGCCTGGGCGACGGCGTCGAGGATCACCTCGAGCGCGTGCCGCTGGTCACTCGTCAGGTCGTCACTCACGCGGGCTCACCCGTCCTTCCCTTCGGCGCGGGCCGCGACGGCGCGCGCGTACACCTCGAGCACCCGGTCGACCGTGGCGTCCCAGCCGAAGCCCGAGGCGTGGGCGACGGCCTTGGCGCCGAGCTCGTCGCGCAGCGCGCGGTCGGTCAGCAACGGGTGCAGCGCGTCGGCGTAGTCGTGCGGGTCGTGCCCGTCGACGAGGACGCCGCTGACACCGTCGGCGACGGCGGTCGACAGCCCTCCGACGCGGGCGGCGACGACGGGCGTCCCGCAGGCCTGCGCCTCGATGGCGACGAGCCCGAACGACTCGTTGTGCGACGGCACGCACACGACGTCGGCCGCGGCGTACCAGGTGGCGAGCACGTCTTGCGTCACCGCCGGCTCGAGGCGCACGACGTCGGTGATGCCCAGCTCGGCGGCGAGGTCGGCGAGCGACGTCGGCCGGTCGAGGCCGCTGCCGGACGCCCCACCGACCACGACCACCTGGAGCCGCTCGCGCAGCGCGGGGTCGCGGGCGAGGAGGTCGGCCGCGGCCTTGAGCACCACGTCGGGCGCCTTCAGCGGCTGGATGCGACCGGCGAAGAGCAGCACGGCAGCGTCGGCGGGCAGGTCGAGGGCCTGGCGCGCGTCGTCGCGACTGCCGGGGCGGAAGCGTTCGAGGTCGACGCCGGGGTGCACGACGTCGACCCGCGACGGGTCGGCGGCGTAGAGGTCGAGCAGCTCGCGACGCTCCTCCTCGGTGTTCGCGACGAGCCGGTCGGCGATGCGCACGATCTCCTCCTCCCCGACGACGCGACCGATCGGCTCGGCGCGGTCGCCCTCGGCGAGGTGGGCGTTCTTGACCTTGGCCATCGTGTGCATGGTGTGCACGAGCGGGACGGACCACCGCTCGGCGGCGACGGTGCCGACCTGCCCGGAGAGCCAGTAGTGGCTGTGCACGAGGTCGAAGTGGTGGGGCCCCTGCTCGACCTCGGCGCGCAGCACGTCGCGCACGAACCCGCAGAGCTGGCTCGGCAGGTCGTCCTTGGTGAGCCCCTCGAACGGCCCGGCGGTCACGTGCCGCACGACGACGCCGGGCGACGCCTCGACCGCCGGCGGCAGGTGCCGCGACGTGGCCCGCGTGAACACCTCGACCTCGACCCCGCGCGCCGCGAGGCGTCGGGAGAGCTCGAGCACGTACACGTTCATCCCGCCGGCGTCGCCGCTGCCAGGCTGCTCCAGCGGCGACGTGTGCGCCGAGAGCATGGCCACGCGGCGCGGCAGCGGGAGGGAGGGCACCGCACCATCTTGGCCCGGGCCGCCCAGCGGCGCAGCGCTCCCCCTCCGCCGACGGGTGTCGCGCCGGGCGTCCGGGCGGGTGCGACGATGGGCGCATGGTCGAGTCGAACCCGAGCACCGCCCGTCCCGTCGCCGTCGTCACCGGTGCCAGCAGCGGCATCGGCGCCGCGTCGGCCCGTCAGCTGGCCCGCGCCGGCTACCGCGTGGTGTGCGCGGCGCGTCGGGTCGAGCGGATCGAGGCACTGGCCGCCGAGATCGACGGCCTGGCCGTGCCGTGCGACGTCACCGACGCCGAGCAGGTGGCCGCGCTGGCCGAGGCCGCGGGCCCGGCCGTGAGCCTGCTGGTGAACAACGCCGGCGGGGCGATCGGCCTCGATCCGGTCGAGTCGGCCGACCCCGACGACTGGCGCTCCATGTACGAGACGAACGTCATCGGCACGCTGCAGGTCACCCGAGCCCTGCTCCCGGCGCTCGAGGCGAGCGGCGCCGGCACGGTGCTCAACATCGGCTCGACCGCCGGCCGCATCGCCTACGAGGGCGGCGGTGGGTACACGGCCGCGAAGCACGGCGTGGCCGTCATGACCGAGACGCTGCGCCTCGAGCTCCTCGGCCGGCCCGTGCGGGTGTGCGAGGTCGCACCCGGCATGGTGCGCACGGAGGAGTTCGCGCTGACCCGTTTCGACGGCGACACCGAGCGCGCCGACGCCGTCTACCGGGGCGTCGACGAGCCGCTCACGGCCGACGACGTCGCCGACGTGGTCGCCTGGGTGGCCACGCGCCCGCAGCACGTCAACGTCGACCTCGTGGTCGTCAAGCCGATCGCGCAGGCCTCGCAGCACAAGGTGCACCGCACCTCCTGACCGAGCTCCCAGGTCACGACGCACGAGGGCCCCGCACCGAGCGGTGCGGGGCCCTCGTACGTCAGACGTCAGACGTGGTGCTCAGTGCACGACGACGGGCGGACGGCCCTCGTCGTCGAGCAGGTGCGACGCCTCGCGCTTGCGAGGCATGAACGCCACGGGCACGAGGGCGACGACGATCAGCGCGAGCGCCACCAGGTAGGTGTGGTGGAAGGCGTCGGCCGTGTCCTGCAGGACCGTCGGCAGGAAGCTGTCACCGAGGCGCTGCGCGGTCTCGGCGGCGTCGGCCGGCGGCTGCTGACCGGCGGCCTGGGCCGTCCCGATCTCCTGGGCGGCGCTGGCGGCGGCCGAGTTCTTGATGCCGTTGGTGAGCAGCACCGTCATGATCGCGACGCCGATGGAGCTGGCCACCTGCTGCACGACGTTGATCAGCGTCGAGCCGCGGGCCACGTCGTGGGCCTTGAGCGTCTTCAGCGCCGACGTGAAGATCGGCATCATCGTGCCGCCCATGCCGAGGCCCATGATGAACAGCCAGGCCATGATGTGCCAGACCGGCGTGCTCGGGTCGGTGCTGAACGCCAGGCCGGTGACGCCGACGATGATGCCGACGAAGCCGAACGGGACGATGCGGCCGACCGGCATGCGGTCGACGAGCGTGCCGGCGATCGGCATGGTCAGCATGGCGCCGATGCCCTGCGGGGCGACGAGCAGGCCGGCCTTCAGGACGCTCTCGCCACGCACCTGCTGGAAGTAGGTGGGGACGAGCAGCAGGGCACCGAAGAACGCGCCGACGAACAGGAACATCGTGATGGTCGCGACGGCGAGGTTGCGGTCCTTGAACAGGCGCAGGTCGAGCAGCGGGTGCTGGGGCTTGAAGGCCCAGAACACGAAGCCGACGATGAGCAGCGCGCCCACGATCGAGGGCAGCAGCACACGCGTCGACTCGACGGTGCCGGTCTCCGGGATGGAGGAGACACCGAACAGGAACAGCGCGAGGCCGGGCGACATGAGCAGCATGCCGACGACGTCGAAGGACTCGCTGGGCTCGGCGTGGTCCTTCGGCAGGATGACCAGCGCGTAGACGAACGCGGCGATGCCGAGCGGCAGGTTGATGAGGAAGATCCAGTGCCACGAGGCGATCTCGATGAGCCAGCCGCCGAGGATCGGGCCCATGATCGGGCCGAGCAGCATCGGGATGCCGAGGATCGCCATGAGGCGGCCCATGCGGTGCGGGCCCGCGGCCCGGGTCATGATCGTCATGCCGAGCGGCATCAGCATGCCGCCGCCGAGCCCCTGCAGCACGCGGAACGCGACGAGCGACTCGATGCTCCAGGCGGAGGCGCAGAGGACCGAGCCGATCGTGAACAGCGCGATCGCGGTCATGTAGAGCCGCTTGGTGCCGAAGCGGTCGGCCGCCCAACCGGTCAGCGGGATGACGGCCGCGAGCGCGAGCGTGTAGCCGGTGACCGACCACGCGACCGTGGACAGCTCGGTGACGTCGAAGGCCTTCTGGAACGTCGGCAGCGCGACGTTGACGACGGTGATGTCGAGGATCGACATGATGGCGCCGAGCACGACGACACCGGCGACCTTCAGGATCTCGGGCGTGATGCGGTCGTCGTCCGGGACGGACGTCGAGGCATCGACGGTGGTCTGGTCAGACATGGTCTTCCTTCTCCGGTACTCGCAGAGCATCGCTCTCGAGGATCTGGCCGAGGACCCGGTGCAGGTCCTCGGCGTGGTCGGGCTGGAGCTGCTCGGCGACGACCCGCAGGGCGCGCCGCTTGTGCTCCATCTGCTGGTCGACGGCGTCGAAGCCGCGCTTCGTCAGGGCGACGAGCTTGACGCGACGGTCGTCGGGGCTCTCGTGACGCTCCAGGCAGCCGAGCTTCACCAGTTGGTCGACGGTGCGGCCTGCGGCCGCGACCGACAGGCCGATGGACGTCGCGATCTCGTTGATCGCGAGGGGTCGGTCGGCGAGCGCGACGGTGAACATGGCGCGCGCCTGCGACATGGAGAGGTCGAGCTCGACCAGCTGGTCGAGCCCCTCCGCGTGCACGCAGCTCATGAGGCGCTGGACGAACAGCTCGAGCCGCTCGTACACGTCGTTCCGGTCGGTGGTCACCGGTCGATGCTAACGCACACGCAACCATTGCAGCAACGCGATGATTGTGACCTGCATCTAGTTTCGGGGCTGCGAGCGTCCAGGTGGCAGGAGCACGGCCACGGCACGACTAGACTTCTCGAGGCCGCACTCCGTGCCAGGCCCGTCGCGCTCGGTCCGAGCGCTCCTGATCATCCAGCGCGAGGAAGTTCCGCATGTCCACCCGCCGTCACGATCTGCGCAACGTCGCGATCGTCGCCCACGTCGACCACGGCAAGACCACGCTCGTCGACGCCATGCTCCAGCAGCAGGGCGCCTACGCCGAGCACCAGGAGGTCACCGACCGAGTCATGGACTCCGGCGACCTCGAGCGCGAGAAGGGCATCACCATCCTCGCGAAGAACACCGCCGTCCGCTACGAGGGCCCCGGCGCCCCCGAGGGCGGTGTCGTCATCAACATCATCGACACCCCCGGCCACGCCGACTTCGGTGGCGAGGTCGAGCGCGGCCTGTCCATGGTCGACGCCGTCGTGCTCCTCGTCGACGCGTCCGAGGGCCCGCTGCCGCAGACCCGCTTCGTGCTGCGCAAGGCGCTCGCCGCGAAGATGCCGGTGATCCTGGTCGTCAACAAGGTCGACCGTCCCGACTCGCGCATCGCCGAGGTCGTCGACGAGACCTACGACCTGTTCCTCGACCTCCTGCCCGACGACGCCGGCGACGACGCCCTCGACTTCCCCGTCGTGTACGCGTCGGCGAAGGCCGGCCGCGCGTCCCTCGAGCAGCCCGCCGACGGCGGCCTGCCCGACAACGACAACCTGGTCCCGCTGTTCCAGACGATCCTCGACGCCGTGCCCGCCCCGGAGTACACCGAGGGCGCGCCGCTGCAGGCGCACGTGACCAACCTCGACTCCTCGCCGTTCCTCGGCCGCCTGGCGCTCGTGCGCGTCAAGGAGGGCACGCTGAAGAAGGGTCAGCAGGTCGCGTGGATGAAGCGTGACGGCTCGACCGAGCGGGTCAAGATCACCGAGCTACTCGTCACGGAGGCGCTCGAGCGCAAGCCCGGCGAGTCGGCCGGCCCCGGCGACATCGTCGCCATCGCGGGCATCGCCGACATCAACATCGGCGAGACGCTGGCCGACCCGGAGAACCCGGTCGCGCTGCCGCTCATCCACGTCGACGAGCCGGCCATCTCGATGACGATCGGCACGAACACGTCGCCGCTCGCCGGCCGCGAGAAGGGCACGAAGGTCACCGCCCGGCTCGTCAAGGACCGTCTCGACTCCGAGCTCATCGGCAACGTCTCGATCCGGGTGCTCCCGACCGACCGTCCCGACGCCTGGGAGGTCCAGGGTCGCGGTGAGCTGGCCCTCGCGATCCTCGTCGAGCAGATGCGTCGTGAGGGCTACGAGCTCACGGTCGGCAAGCCGCAGGTGGTCACGAAGGAGATCGACGGCAAGCTCCACGAGCCGGTCGAGCGCCTGACCATCGACGCGCCCGAGGAGTACCTCGGCACCATCACGCAGCTGCTCGCGGTCCGCAAGGGTCGCATGGAGCAGATGATCAACCACGGCACCGGCTGGGTCCGGATGGAGTTCCTGGTCCCGGCGCGCGGGCTCATCGGCTTCCGCACCGAGTTCCTCACCGACACCCGCGGCACGGGCATCGCCCACCACATCTCCGAGGGCTACGAGCCGTGGTTCGGCGACATCTCGACCCGCCCGTCGGGCTCGCTGGTCGCCGACCGCGCCGGCGCGGTCACGGCGTTCGCGATGACCAACCTGCAGGAGCGCGGCGTGCTGTTCGTCGAGCCTGCGACCGAGGTCTACGAGGGCATGATCGTCGGCGAGAACTCCCGTGACGACGACATGGACGTCAACATCACCAAGGAGAAGAAGCAGACCAACATCCGCTCGGCGACGTCGGACAACTTCGAGAAGGTCATCCCCCCGAAGAAGCTGTCGCTCGAGCAGTGCCTGGAGTTCTGCCGCGAGGACGAGTGCGTCGAGGTGACCCCCTCGCACGTGCGTATCCGCAAGGTCATCCTCAACGTCTCCGAGCGCGCCCGCGCCGCGAAGTCGCGCCGCTGACCCGCACCACCCTCGACGGGGCGTCTCCCACCCGAGAGGCGCCCCGTCGGCGTCAGTGCCGCTCCGCCCACGAGTTTTGGACAGTTGCGGGGCACCGGAGGCGCGTCGGACGACCCGGAAGTGTCCGAAACGCAGGGACTAGGACTGCTGCAGGTACTCGAGCTGGGCGCGGACGCTGAGCTCGGCGGCGTCCCAGAGGACCGGGTCGACGTCGGCGTAGACGTGCTCGACGACGGCGCGGGGGGTGTCGTGACCTGCCGCGACCGCCGCGCGCACCTGGTCGAGGCGCTCCTCGCGGTGGTCGAGGTAGTGGTCGAGCACCGCGCCCGGGTCGTCGACGACCGGACCGTGGCCGGGGAGGATGCGGTCGGCGCAGCCCTCCTCCACGAGCTGGCGCAGCTGCGCCAGGGAGTCGAGGTAGGGGCCCAGCTGCCCGTCGGGGTGGGCCACCACCGTCGTGCCGCGACCGAGCACGGTGTCGCCGGTGAGCACGGTGGCCTCGTCGGCCAGGCGCAGGCAGGCCGAGTCGCGCGTGTGGCCCGGCGTCAGCAGCACCACGAGCCGCAGCCCGTCGACCTCGAGCTCCTCGCCGTCGGTCAGCGGCATCGCGTCGGCGCAGAACCGGTCGGTCACCGCCCGGGCCGGCGCACCCGTGCGCTCGCGCATGGTGTCGAAGGCGTCGGTGTGGTCGCCGTGGTGGTGCGTGTACAGCACCAGCCCGACCTCGCCCGCCGCCGCCAGCACCGCGTCGAGGTGGGCGGGATCGTCGGGGCCGGGGTCGACCACGACCGACCGACGCGCACCGGGCTCTCGCAGGATCCACGTGTTGGTCCCCTCGAGCGTCATGATGCCCGGGTTGTCCGCGCGCACCACGCTGGCGCGCTCGGTGACCTCGACCGGCTCAGCCATGGGTCTCCTCCTCGATCGGGTTGTCCAGGAACCACTCGCCGTCGACCTTGACCAGCCGGGGCTCGATCGGGCGGACCTCGCGGGCCCGTGCATCGTCGACGAGCGTGGCCGGGTCGGCCTGCGCCAGCTCACGGCAGGTGATCCAGGTGGGCGGCAGCATGGCCGCCTCGCCCGCCTTGACCGCCTCGAGGACTGACGCGATCGACGCCCACGTCGCGCGGTCGGCCTCGCCCGGCAGCGTGCCGACGCTCTGCCCCCGCGGCACGGCAGCCACGAAGAAGCGGGTGTCGTAGCGGCGCGGCTCGAACGCCGGGGTGATCCAGTGCGACCACGCGCCGAGGAGGTCCGAGCGCAGCACCAGGTCGCGCGCGCCGAGGAAGTCGCCGAAGCTCAGCTCGCCGGCGTCGAGGTCGAGCCGGGCCTTCTGCAGCTCGGGCGAGGAGGTGTCGGCGACGACGGAGTGCTCGTCGGCGCCCGCGAACAGGATCCCGGACTCCTCGAACGTCTCCCGCACCGCCGCGACGACGAGGGCGCGCGCGGTGTCGGGGTCGCAGCCGAGCCGCTCGCCCCACTGGCTCGACGACGGGCCGACCCAGCCGACCACCTCGCGGTCGGACTCCTGCAGACCTCCGCCCGGGAAGACGTACATGCCGGGCGCGAACGCCATCGTCTGCTGACGACGCAGCAGGTAGGTCTCGGGCCCGCCGACGCCGGGTCGCACGAGGGCGATGGTCGCCGCGGCGCGCGTCGGCGCCGGGGTGCCGTCCCACGTGGCGACGCGGTCGCGGAACACGTCCGGGATCGGCACCCGCACGGTCAGTCGACCTCGACGACGAGCTCGACCTCGACGGGTGCGTCGATCGGCAGCACGGGCACGCCCACGGCACTGCGAGCGTGCCGTCCGGCGTCGCCGAACACGTCGCCGAGCAGCTCGCTGGCCCCGTTCGCCACCATGGGCTGGCCGGTGAAGTCGGGGGTGCTGGCCACGAACACGGTGACCTTGACGACCTGGCGCACGGCGTCGAGCGAGCCGACGACCGACTTGACCGCCGCGAGGGCGTTCAGGGCGCACTGGCGCGCGGCAGCCTGGGCCTCCTCGGCGGACACCTCGCCGCCGACCTTGCCGGTCGCGACGAGCTCGCCCGACGACAACGGCAGCTGGCCGGCCGTGAACACGTGGGCACCGGAGCGCACCGCGGGCACGTACGACGCGAGCGGTGCCGCCACCTCCGGCAGCGTCAGGCCGAGGTCGGCCAGACGCTGCTCGACGGTGCCGTCGCTCACGACTGGACCGGCCGCTTGAAGTAGGCCACGAGGTTCTCGGGGTTCATGCCCGGCACGATCTGCACGAGCTCCCAGCCGTCGCGGCCGAAGTTGTCGAGGATCTGCTTGGTCGCGTGCACCAGCACCGGTGCGGTCAGGTACTCCCACTGCGTCATGGACCGACTGTAGCGGCGCGCGGTCCGTACGGGTGTCGGCGAGGTGGTCACATCCTCGCGGTTCGCGGGACAGGAGGCGCACGGTCGTGGAAGGCTCGCCCCATGTCGATCTTCCCCCCGACACGGATCGGTCGTGCCCTCGTGGTCTCGGCCGTGCTCGTCGGGGTGACGAAGGTGCTGCCGTTCCTCCTGCAGGTCGTCTCCATGACGGGCGACGAGCGCACCGAGCTGCCTCCGCTGACGCCCACCGGGACGACCCGCGACTTCCTACTCGGCAACCCGGTCACCTGGTTCCTGGCGGTGGCGGCTGCCGCCTACGTCCTGCTCGTGGTCGTCGACGTCGTGGTGTTCCTGGCGCGACCGCGCCCTGCGCGCTCGAGGCAGACCGGGCGGTCGCGACGGACCACCGCCCGGAAGCCCCCGGCCCGGGCGCCGCGTCGCACGGCGACCGCCTCTGCCGGCCGACCACGGTCGACGAGCGCGAAGCGCACCGCACCCGCTCGACGTCCGGCTCCTGCCCAGCGCAGCACCACCGCACGGCCCCGCCCGGCAGCGACGCGCACGTCGGGAGGTCGCGCGCGGCCCGCGGCGCAGCGCACCCCACCCCCCGCACGCGGCTCGTCCGCCACACGGCGCCGGGCCAGCTGACCCCGCCGTCGGGCGTGGGCCTCCTCACCGTCGTTCGGCTCGCACCTCCGCGACGCGTCGATACCCTCGACGTGTGACCCTCTGGACCCCGCTGCACGTCGTGACCGGCAAGGGAGGCACCGGCAAGACCACGGTGGCCGCCGCGCTGGCCACCTCGCTCGCCGCCCGCGGCCGAAGGGTGCTGCTGTGCGAGGTCGAGGGTCGTCAGGGCATCGCTCAGCTCTTCGACGTCGCGCCGCTGCCGTACGAGGAGCGCCGCATCGCCAACGGCCTGGACGGCGGGGCCGTGCACGCGCTGGCCATCGACCCCGAGGCTGCGCTGCTGGAGTACCTGCAGATGTTCTACCGGCTCGGTCGGGCCGGGAAGGCGCTCGACAAGTTCGGCATCATCGACTTCGCCACGACCATCGCCCCGGGCGTGCGCGACGTGCTGCTGACCGGCAAGGTCTTCCATGTCGCCGAGTAGACCATGACCGTTGCGCCCAGCTCACCCATCGACAGTGCGATGGAAAGCCCGGCGGCCGCACCCAACGCTGGGAGCAGCAGCGGTAGCGTTACCCGTGTCAGCAGTCGATCATGCAGCTCATGCGCGCCCCCAGCACGCAGGTGCACCTGGTCACCGTGCTCGAGGAGATGCCGGTGCAGGAGACCCTCGACGGCATCGCGGAGCTGGAGGCGGCCGACCTGCCGGTCGGTCGCGTGCTGCTCAACCTCGTGCGACCCGAGCTCGTGACGGCCCCGACCCGCGACGCGCTCGACGCGGGCAGCCTCGACGAGACGGCCGTGGCCGCGGCGCTGCGGTCGGTCTCGCTGTCCTCCGACGCTGCCGGCCCCCTGCTCGCCCAGGCCCGCGCCCACGTCGAGCGGCAGGTGCTGCAGGAGCAGCAGCGCGAGGTGATCGGCGACTGCGGCCGTCCGGTCGTCGAGCTCCCGCTGCTGGGCGACGGCGTCGACCAGGGGGCGCTGTTCGAGCTGGCGCGCGTGCTGCGCGACACGATCGGCACCCCGACCCAGGAGACCGCGCGATGAGCAAGCGTCCCGCCACCGCCGCCACCGGCCGTCGTTCGCGCACGCCCGCGCGCGGCCTGCCCGGGTCGGAGGCCGGACGTGTCGACGTCGACGCGCTGCTGGCCGACCGCGGCACCCAGATCATCGTCTGCTGCGGCTCGGGCGGTGTCGGCAAGACCACGACGTCCGCCGCGCTCGCGTTGCGCGCCGCCGAGCAGGGGCGACACGTGTGCGTCCTCACCATCGACCCCGCGCGCCGTCTCGCTCAGTCGATGGGCCTGACCGAGCTCGACAACGTGCCGCGCCCGGTGGCCGACGTCGACACGTCGGCCGGTGGGTCGCTCGACGCGATGATGCTCGACATGAAGCGCACCTTCGACGAGGTCGTCGAGGCGCACGCGACGCCCGAGAAGGCGCAGCAGATCCTGCAGAACCCGTTCTACGTCGCCCTGTCGAGCTCCTTCGCGGGCACGCAGGAGTACATGGCGATGGAGAAGCTCGGGCAGCTGCACGCCGCCGCGAGCGACGACCCCGACGTCCCCGACTGGGACCTGATCGTCGTCGACACACCGCCCTCACGGTCGGCGCTCGACTTCCTCGACGCGCCCGAGCGGCTGTCGAGCCTGCTCGACGGCCGCTTCATCAAGCTGCTGCTCGCGCCCGCGAAGGGTCCGGCACGACTGCTGAGCGCCGGGTTCGGCATCGTCACGAGCGCCCTCAACAAGGTGCTTGGCGCCCAGGTGCTGTCCGACGTGCAGACGTTCGTGGCCGCCTTCGACACGCTCTTCGGCGGGTTCCGCCAGCGCGCTGAGGCCACCTACTCGCTCCTGCAGGCCGACGGCACCGCGTTCCTGGTCGTCGCCGCGCCGGAGGCCGACGCCATGCGCGAGGCCGCCTACTTCGTCGAGCGGCTCGCCGCGGAGGACATGCCCCTGGCCGGGCTCGTCGTCAACCGCGTGCACGAGCGCGCCGCCGGCGGGCTCACCGCCGCCGACGCCGAGAGCGGCGCGACCCGGCTGCGGGCCGCCGACGAGGAGTCGGTCGCCGAGCTGCTCGACGTGCACGCCGACCGCGAGCGCGTCGCCGCGCGCGAGGAGAAGGTGCAGCGCCGGTTCACCGGCAGCCACCCGACGGTGCCGACCGTGCCCGTCGCGGCGCTGCCGACCGACGTCCACGACCTCGACGGGCTGCGCCGCATCGGCGACCTCATCGCCGGACGCTGAGCGTCCGGCGCCAGGACGTCAGGCGGTCTGCAGGACGCTGCGCCAGGCAGCCACGTTCGGGCGACGACGCAGCAGGGCGCGACGCTCGCGCTCGGTCATGCCGCCCCAGACGCCCCACTCGATGCGGTTGTCGAGCGCCTCGGCCAGGCACTCGGCCCGGACGTTGCACGATCCGCAGACCTGCTTGGCGCGGTTCTGCTCGGCGCCCTTGACGAACAGCGCGTCGGACTTGCCACGGCAGGCGGCTTGACCCGCCCAGTTCTCGTTCCACCCCATGGTGATCAACCTCCCGAGAGCCGGCCCCGAGGCCGACAAGGTTTCTCTAACAAAGAGAACGCTAAGGATCCGGCTGATCCGGCGGCAGACTCCACAGTGCCCAACTTCACATGGTTCGAAGGGACTATGGTCCTGGGCCGTCCCGGGAGGCCGCACCGGCGCAGGCACCCCTCCGCGCCTCCGTCGATCCTCAGGATCGGCCCGTATCCTGGGGCGTATGCCTTGGGACGACCTCACCGACAACGTCCGGCGGATCGCCCAGACACCGCCGCGCACGTCCAGCCGCGCCTCGCTGATCGGCACCATGATCGTGCTAGCCGTGGCTGCCGGCGTGCTCTCCGCGGCCGTGGTCATCCCCGGCACCGCCTTCTTCGCAGCCACGGCCAACGACGTCACGCGCGACGTCGTCGACCTGCCGCTCGAGCTCGACGACGCGCCGAACCCGCAGACCACGCGTCTGTACGCGGCCGACGGCAGCCTCCTGGCGTACTTCTACGAGGAGAACCGCCAGGACGTCCCCCTCGACAGCATCGCCAAGACGATGCAGGAGGCGATCGTCTCGATCGAGGACAACCGCTTCTACGAGCACGGGGCACTCGACCTCAAGGGCACGCTGCGCGCCCTCGTCAACAACGCCTCCGACGGCCAGACCCAGGGTGGCTCGACCATCACGCAGCAGCTGGTGAAGCTGTCGCTGGTGCAGCAGGCCACCACGCGCGAGCAGATCAAGGCCGCCACCGAGAAGTCGACGGCCCGCAAGGTGCGTGAGCTCAAGCTCGCCATCAAGTACGAGGAGGAGCACTCCAAGAAGGACATCCTGGAGCGCTACCTCAACATCGCCTACTTCGGCGACAGCGCGTACGGCATCAACGCCGCCGCCTACCACTACTTCTCGGTCCCGCCGGAGAAGCTGTCGGTCAAGCAGGCCGCCACGCTGGCCGGCCTCGTGAAGAACCCCGAGCAGTTCAACCCGCGCATCTACCCCGAGCGGGCGCTCCAGCGCCGCAACACGGTCATCCAGGTCATGGCGACGCAGGGCAAGATCAGCCAGGCCGAGGCTGACAAGCTGATCGCCTCGCCGCTCGACCTCAAGCTCACGCGCTTCCCGAACGGCTGCGTCGAGTCCGTCGCCGCGTTCTCGTGCGACTACATCCGTCAGTACCTCCTCGAGGACGAGGCGCTCGGCAAGACCGTCGACGAGCGCCGCACGCTGCTCGAGAAGGGCGGCCTGACCATCAAGTCGACCATCGACGTGCGCATGCAGAAGGCCATCAACGCGGCCGTCACGAAGCGGGTCGGCGCGCGTGACCGCGCGGTCGGCTCGATGGCGCTGGTCGAGCCCGGCACGGGCAACGTCCGCGGCGTCGCGCAGTCGCGACCGATGGGTCGCGACGAGAAGCGCGGACAGACGTTCCTGAACTTCTCGGTGCCGACGGAGTTCGGCCAGTCCAGCGGCTTCCAGGGCGGGTCGACGTTCAAGATGTTCACGACCGTGGCCGCGCTCAAGAGCGGCATCCCGGTCGGGAAGACCTACAACTCGCCGCAGTCGATGACGATGCCCGCCGGCACCTACTTCGACTGCCAGGGTCGCGGCGTCGGCGCCTGGCCGCTCAAGAACTCGACGGGCCAGGGCACGTTCAACATGTACACGGGCCTGCGTCGGTCGGTGAACACCTACTTCTCCCAGCTCGAGCGTGACGCAGGCCTGTGCAACACGGTGAAGGCCGCCCGCGACATGGGCATCAAGGTGCCCGAGCGCGACGTCGTCGGCCCCTTCACCCTCGGCTCGACCTACGTCAGCACCCTGGAGATGGCCGCCGCCTACGCCACCGCGGCGTCCGGCGGCACCTACTGCACGCCGCGCCCGGTCGATGAGATCCTCAGCGCGAACGGCGAGGTGCTGAAGAAGTACCCCGACAGCTGCAAGCGCGTCATGAGCCGCGAGGTCGCGGCCCAGGTCAACGACATCCTCCGGGGTGTGCAGCAGCCGGGCGGCTTCGGCTTCCAGAACGGCACCGCGCTGAACATCGACTCGGCCGCCAAGACCGGTACGACGAACAGCGCGCAGTCCGTCTGGTACGTCGGCTACACCCCGACGCTCTCGGCCGCGGCGATGATCTCCGGCGTCAACAGCGCCGACAACCCGGCCAGCCTGGTGGGCGTGACGCTGAACGGCGTGCCCGTCAACTTCTCGCAGGCCGGCGGTTCGTCGCTGTCGGGCCCGATGTGGAAGGACGCCATGGGCGTCATCCAGACCTACCTGCCGGCGCGCACGTTCGACGCACCGCCGCAGCGCCAGCCCGCAGCCGCCCCGCCAGCGGCCGCGACGGGCGGCACCCAGCGCGGCGGCGACCAGCCCCGCGATGCCCAGCCGCGCGGCGGCAACCGTGGCGGCGGCGACCAGGCCCGCGGCGGCGGCAATGGGGGCGACCGCCCCGGTCGCTGAGCAGACGCACTTCGTCGTCCGGTCGGGCCACCGGGGCCCGACCGGACGACGTGGCCGGACGACTCAGGCGCCGAGCGCCTTCTTCACCTCGGCCGCCACGACGCCACCGTCGGCGCGACCCTTGACCTGCGGCTGCAGCGCGCCCATGACGCGGCCCATCGCCTTCATGCCGTCGCCGGCCACGCCGAGCTGGTCGATGGTGGCCGTCACGAGCTCGCGGACCTCCTCGGCGGTGAGCTGCTCGGGCAGGTACTCGGCGAGGATCGCGGCCTCGTCGCGCTCCTTCTGCGCCAGCTCCGGACGCTGGCCGGCGTCGAACGCCTCGGCCGCCTCTCGGCGCTTCTTGGCCTCGGAGGTGAGCACGCCGAGGACGTCGTCGTCGCTGAGCTCGCGCGCCTGCTTGCCCGCGACCTCGGCGTTGGTGACGGCCGTGAGCACCATGCGCAGCGTGCCGGCGCGCAGGGAGTCGCGGGCCTTCATCGCTGCGGTGAGGTCGGTACGGAGTCGGTCCTTGAGCGCTGCCATGGCGCCATCCTCTCACCGACCTCGCCGGGGCTCCCCGTCCCGACCTAGGCTTATGGCATGAGGGCGACGGTGGCGGTACCGCTGGGGCTGGTCGGTGCTGGCGCAGCCGGCGTGGGGTACGGCTGGCTGGAGGCGCGCTGGTTCGCGCTGCGGCACGTGTCGGTGCCGGTGCTGGCGCCGGGCGCCGACCCGCTGACGATCCTCCACCTGTCCGACGCGCACCTGACGCCGAGCCAGGGACGCAAGCGCGACTGGCTGCGCGGGCTGGCCGACCTGGAGCCCGACCTGGTCGTCAGCACCGGTGACCACCTGGCCCACCACGACGCGGTGCCGCCACTGCTCGAGTCCTACGGCGAGCTGCTCGAGCGCCCCGGCGTGTTCGTGTTCGGCTCGAACGACTACTTCGCGCCGGTGCCGAAGAACCCGCTGCGCTACCTCGTCGGCGGCACGGGCACGCAGGCGGGCGGTTCGTGGAACCGGGAGCCGACGCTGCCGTTCGAGGAGCTGCGCTCGGGGCTCGTCGGGTCCGGCTGGCTCGACCTGAACAACACCACGGGCCACCTCGACGTCGGCGGACGCACCCTCGCGTTCGCGGGGGTGGACGACCCGCACCTCGAGCTCGACGACCTCGACGCGATCCCTCCGGCGGCCGAGCTCGGCCCCGACGCCGAGCTCGCGGTCGCGGTGGCCCACGCGCCGTACCTGCGGGTGCTCGACCGCGCGTCGAGCCAGGGCTACCCGCTCGTACTGGCCGGCCACACCCACGGCGGCCAGCTGTGCGTCCCGTTCTACGGTGCGCTCGCCACGAACTGCGACCTCGACCGCCGACGCGTGAAGGGCCTCAGCACGCACCAGGCCGCCGGCTCCGAACCCTCCTGGCTGCACGTGTCCGGCGGGCTCGGCACGTCGCCCTTCGCCCCCGTGCGGTTCGCGTGCCGACCCGAGGCCACCCTGCTCACCCTCACTGGGGTAGACTCGTCGAGGTCGTCCTCCCGCTGAGGATGACGGCCGGGGTGTGGCGCAGCTTGGTAGCGCGCGTCGTTCGGGACGACGAGGCCGCAGGTTCAAATCCTGTCACCCCGACCATCAGTTCGACGTGAGAACCTCGGACCTCATCACGAGGTTCGAGGTTCTTCGTCTCTCAGGGCAGGTGCTCGTCAGGACGTTCAACCACCTCGACGCAGACGCCGAGCCGTCCGCGCCGCTGGGTCCGGACCGCGCGCTCGTCGTCGGCGCACGTCGGTCATGCGTCGTCGTCTTCCCCCCACAACAGAAGGGGAGCGCCTGTATCGAACCAGAGGCCGTCCTCTTGAGCAGCGGCAACGGCTGTCTCGCACGGAACGTCGGCCGCGACGTACATGTAGAGGTCGTAGCCGAAAGCGATCTGCAGCCGACCGTTGTCAGCCTCGAGAGCGCAGTCGAGCTCACCTCGCAGATTCCCTCGGACGATGGGTCCCACGTCGGACCGGACGACAAACTGGCCGGGCGTCAGTGAGGGGTCGACGACCGTCCTGTCGTCACAGCAGGCTGAACAGCCTCACCCGCGGGCGAGGGTCCGCTCGACCGCGGACACGAACAGCTCGGGCAGCGGCGTGCCCCCGGCGGCCGCCATCATCACCACGACGCTCGACGGGGCGAACGAGCAGTAGAGGCCGGCCTCGAGGAACCACGGGCGGCCCTCGGGATCCACGCGGAAGTCGAACAGGCCGTAGTCGCGGCAGCCGAGCGCACGGAACGCGAGCGCTGCGGCCTCCTGCACCGCGGGCACGACGGGGTCGTCGTCGGCCACCATCCAGGCGTGGTCGTGGGTCTTGGCGACGAGCGCGAGGTCGTCGCCCGATCCGGCGAGCTTGTCGGCGCGGTCGCGGATCGGCTTGTGCTGCGCATCGACCGCGTACTCCTCCAACGGGAGTGCGCGCAGGCCGTCGTCCGTCTCCAGCACCGCGCAGCGCACCTCTCGGCCCAGCGGCACGAAGCGCTCCACCAGCACGTCGCCGACGGACGTCTCGCGGGCTGCTTCGACGACGGCGGACCGCAGGTCGGCGCGGTCGCGGACGAGGGCGACGCCGGTGGAGTTGTCGGCGTCGACCGGCTTGACCACCACGGGCAGGCCGACCGCCTCCACCGCGTCGTCGAGGAGACGCTCGTCGACGTCCGGGTGGCCGCGCACGACCCGGCCCGGGGGCACGTCGACACCGGCGGCCGCCACCACCGCCCTCGTGCGCTCCTTGTGCGCCGCGAGTGCCATCACGTCGGCGGGGTTCCCGACGAACGGCACCCCCAGCACGTCGAGCAGCGCGCGGTAGGTCGTCATGCCGGCGATGCAGAACAGCTGGGGCAGCGCCACGTCGGGGGCGATCCCCCGGACCAGGCTCACGGCCTCCGCCAGCTCCACCGGCTCCGCCGCCTCGATCGCCTCTCGGCTCAGGTCGGCGGGGAAGCGCCACCGACCGTCGGGCCCGACCCACACCACCACGTGGTCGTAGCCGGGGACGTCGGCGAGCGCCTCGAGGCAACCCGTGGCGTACAGACGGGAGAGGTCGGCGAAGAACTCGTCGGTGGGCGACCCGACGAGGTGCAGCACCGTGCGTCGCTCAGTCACCGGCGGCCTCCACGAGCTTGCCGATGTTGAAGTCGATGCGGATCCAGTCGCGACCCCGCACCAGGCTGCGCGCCAGCAGCACCGGGACCTGGCGGTGGTGCTCCAGCAGGAACGGCCACGGGTCGCGCACCGACCAGATGGCGTCGCGACCCTCGAGCACGACGCGCACCGTGCTCCGTCGCGGACGCTCGCGCACCAGGAGCCGCCAGAGCTCGTGGTACAGCCAGTACGTCGGGCGGCTGCCGGGGAGCGGCTGCAACGGCTCGCCCTCGTGGTCGGGCCCGAGGTACGCGTCGGCGAGGCCGGGATGGCCGTCGAGCATCGTGATCGCCGAGTGGGTCCGCGGGTTGCACTCGATGGCGTAGGGCGTGCCATCGGCGGCCTCGATGAAGTCGAAGGAGACCTGGCCGGTCAGCCCGAGCTCTCCGACGAAGCGCTCGACCCACTCCCGCACGCGCGGCCGCTCGACCATCGCGTAGTTCACCTGGAACGCCGACGACGGGCAGCACAGGTGCACCCGCAGGCGCCCGTCGACCACCGTGCCGTGGGTGCACAGCTCCTCGCCCTCCACGAGCTCCTGCAGGATCCACGGGTTCGACGGCGAGATCGGCAGCGCCGCCACGTGCCGACGCATCGCCTCGCGGTCCTCCGCGGTCGGGCCGAACGGGAAGGGTGTGAGGTCGAGCCGGTGCACCGGGTCGTAGGCGATGCTCTTGAGGATGAAAGGGCGCGAGCGGCTCGCGAAGTCGAAGGCCATGACGTCCTCGACGTGGTGCACCTCGTGCGTCTCCGGCACGCTCAGGCCCAGGGCGGCCGCGCGGCGCGCGAACGCCGCCTTGTCGTCGAGCATCACGACCTCGTCGGGCTCGAGGTGCAGGACGCGGCAACGGGCCTCGAGCACGGCCTTCGCGCGGGCGTCCGCGATGGCGGTCGCCGGCGCGCAGACCGGCACGTAGACGTCGACGCCCTCCTCCTCGACGACCCGCAGGAGCGCCTGCGCGTAGTCGGGGTCGTCCGGCCCCGGGATCGTGCGGAACACCTCGACGCTGCGCGACGCGCGGTGTCCCGTCCAGCGGTACTTCTCCGCCTCGACCAGCACCACGCGGTGCCCCGCGGCGTGGAAGGCGCGGCACAGCGCGAGGGCCTTCGTCATCTTGCCGCCGCTGACCATGACGGTCAGCGGCGGACCGGACCGGACGGCCCGCCGCTCGTCCTGCTGCCGCGCACGTCCGAGGAGCGCCGCTCCGGTCGTAGCCGCAGCCGCCACGGGCGCTGCCAGGGCCAGCAGTCCGAGCGCGCCGAGTGACTTCGCCGCCGCCCGCACGTCAGCCATCGACCCTCCGTTGCAGCAGGGTGAGTCCGTCGCGGACCGGCAGGACCACCTGCACGAGCGACGGGTCGGACGCGACCCGCTCGTTGAACGCGGCGATCACCCGACCCTGCTCCGCCTCGCGCTCCGACCGGGGCGGAGCCCCGTACGCGACGCCCTGCATCAGGGTGTTGTCGACGGCCACCAGAGCACCGTCGGCCAGCAGCCCGCGCTCGAGGAGCAGGTCGAGGTAGGCCGTGTAGCCCTCCTTGTCGGCGTCGATGAACACGAGGTCGAACGGCTCCTCGAGCCGTTCCAGCGACGCCAGCGCCGGGCCCTCGAGCAGCTCGACCCGACCTCCGTCGTCGGAGCGGCCGAACGCCTCACGGGCCACGGCCGCGGCACGCGGGTCCGCCTCGCACGTGACCACGACGCCGTCGGCCGGCAGCGCCTCGGCCACCGCGAGCGCCGCGTAGCCGGTGAACGTGCCGATCTCCAGCACACGACGCGCGCCGCTGAGCCGCACGAGCAGCTGCAGCAGCGCCGCCTCGACGTGTCCGCTGACCATCTCCGGCTCCAGCTGGGCAGCACCCGGCGGGTGCTCGCCCCACCGGTGCCCGGCCGTCGCGCGCGCGAGCTCGGCGAGCTGCGCCGACTCGGGCGAGGTGCTGGCCGCGACGTACGGGTCCAGACCGGCCAGCAGCGTGTGCGCCCGGCGGAGCCGGTCCAGGACCTCGTCGTCGACCGGGACGCCAACGTCGAGCCCGTCGAGGACGAGCGCGACCTCCTGCGCGGCGATGCCGACGGGCGTGACGGGCCGCAGCGCCTGCGACCCGTCACCCCCTGCCGGTCGGTGGACCGCCGAGGTCATGCCGGCACGGGCACGGCCGCGGCCGAGACGTGCGCGTCGACACCCCGACCCTCGCGCGGGTACGCCGCGACGAGCATCTTGTGCGTGGCCAGCAGCGCGTCGACCTCGTCGTCGGCGAGGTCGTTGAGGAACGCGCACGTGCCGATCGGCGACGGGACCGCCGCACGCAGCAGACCGTCGCGCGTCTGCAGGATCGACGCGGTCGCGCGGCGCACCAGGTCGGGCGTCAGGTCGTCGCTGTCGAGCGACAGGCCGAGCGCGCTGAACAGCCCGTGCACCCGGTCGCGGTCCGCCGCGCTGACGTGCCCGCGCGCCTCCGCGACCGTGGCCGAGAACGCCATGTCGATCGCGATGGCGTGACCGTGGTAGTACGGGTCGGCCGGGGCGAGCTCGAGCGTCGGGCTCCACGTGTGCCCGAACGCGATGACGCGATCGAGGTCGAGCTCGAGCAGGTTGGGCGTCTCGAGCTCGAGCATGACCTTGATGGACTCGTATGTGATCCGGTCGGCGACCTGACGCAGCTCCGGCGTGCCCCCGAGGTGCCCGAAGCGGGTCTCCAGAAGCTCCTCGGCGTGCTGCTCCAGCAGGTCGAAGGTGGCGGCGTCGGCGACCGTCGTGATCTTCACCAGCTCGGCCATGCCGTTGCGCACCTCCGCCTCCGGCAGCGTGCGCAGGAAGGAGAAGTCGAGCAGCACGTCGCTCGACGCGTGGTACGCCCCGAGCCGGTTCTTGTGCTTGCCGTGGTTCACGGCCACCTTGATCGACACGCTCGCGTCGATCAGCCCGATCAGCGTCGTGGGGATGCGGATGTAGGGCGTCGACCGGCGGAACGCGGCGCACGCGAACCCCGCCACGTCGGTCGTCAAACCACCCCCGACCACGAGGACCGGCTCCTTGCGGAGCAGGCCGAAGTCGGCGAACGCGTCGACGATGCCCTCGACCGTCGACCACTTCTTGTTCTTCTCGCCGATCGCGATGGGGTGGACGGTCAGCTCGATGTCGTGGTGGGCGAAGTAGGCCGCGGCGTCGTCGCCGTACAGCGCGTGGACCTCCGCGTCGACGACCATGAGGGCGCGTCCCCACTCGCGGTAGTGGTCGGCCAGCTCGGGCCGGGCGGGGTCGAACACCCCGTCGACGTAGGTCAGCGTGTAGTCGATCCGCTGGGTGGCGTGCACCTCGAAGGAGGTGGGCGTGGCGCTGAGGGTGGCGGGCTCGGTGCTCATCGTGTCCTCCCCGTCCTCAACGTCCGACGTTCCGCAGCAGGTCGTCGAGCTCGAGCGCGACGACGCGCTCGGTCGCCTCGGACCAGTCGTGGTCGGCGGTGTTCGTGTTCGGGAACGCGACGACGGGCAGGCCCGCGGCGCGCGCCGACGCGACCCCTCCGGTGTTGTCCTCGACGGCGACCGCGTCCGACGCGTGCTCGCCCAGGGCGGCCAGCGCGTGCCGGTACGCCTCGGCGGCCGGCTTGGGCTCGTCGACGTCGTCGGCGTCGACGACCACGTCGAAGTCGGCGGCCGACAGACCGGGCACCTTCAGGACCGCAGCCACATTGTCGGCCGAGGTCGTGGTCACGAAGCCCAGCCGGTGCCCGGCCTCCTTCGCCGCGCGGATCGTCTCGACGACACCGGCGCGGGGCTCCGGCGCCTCCTCTGCGAGCAGGGTCCGGAAGACCTCGGACTTGGTGGCGTGCACGGCCGCGGCGTCGACGTCGTCGCCCCGCTGCTCGGCGTAGGCGGCGACGCGGTCCTGCCCGCCGTTGCCGGTGAGGAGCGCGGCGTACTCCTCCTGGTCCCACGACCAGTCGAGGCCGTGCTGGGAGAAGGCGGTGTTGAAGGCCCGACGCTGCAGCTCGGAGCTGTCGACGAGCGTGCTGATGGAACCGAAGAGGATCGCAGACATACCTGTCCTAAGGAGGGTGGGAGTACGGACGTGCGCGGGGCAGCGCACCACGGTCGGCATCTGGGGCTACCGGGGGCCGTGAGGCATGGAATGCCTCGACCTTGGCACAGGTCGGGCGAATGTGCGCGTCGGCGCCGGACGTCCTCGACGGCGGACGCCGGACCCCCGTGGAGGTGTCCTGTGACACACTGGCGCCATGGTCGAGGAGGGCACGACCCCGGCGGACGAGGCGCGCAGCAGCAGCCAGCCGCGCGTGGTCAAGAAGGTCGTCAAGAAGACGGTCGTGCGGCCCGTCGCGCCGTCCGCCCCGGCACCGCGGGAGGCCCGTCCCGCCCCGCCGCGCGCGACCGCCGTCTCGCGCCTGAAGGGCAAGGACGCGAAGGCGGCCGCCCCGGCGGACGCCCCCGCTCCCCCGAGCCCGGCGGCACCGCGTGGCCCCCGCACCACCGTCGACGTCGGCGCGGGGCTCGCCCGCGCCCGCGACCGGGTGGGCGACGCCGTCCACAGCACCGGCGAGCTCGCCCGTCGGCTCGGCTTCGCCGTCCGCGACCGCGGGGAGGACGCCGTCTGGGCCGTCCGCGACTACCGCGTCCCCACCGTCCCGCCGCTCGGGGCGTCCGTCGTCACCGGGCTGGTGGCCGGTCTGCTGGTGACCGCCGGCGGCTGGCTGTGCCTCGAGCTGTTCAGCGCCGTCCGCGGCACGTCGGCGGGCGGCGCGTTCTGGGGCCTGCTCGCCGTCCTGGTCGTCGTCGGCGTGGCCGGCGAGCTGGGCGCGCGACTGCTCCGCGCGTTCGGGGTCCAGCAGGCGCGTCCTGTCCTGGCGCTGTCGGTGCTGCTCGTGGCGATCGTGGTCATGCTCGCGTTCCTCGAGCCCGTCGACGGGCCCTGGGCGTGGCTGATCGTCCCGGGCCTCATGGTCGTCACCGTGCCGCTCGTGCAGCGGCTGCTCGTCTGGGCGGCCACCGACGTGCCGCCCGACGACGCCCACCGCTGACCCGACCCGTCCGCCGTCCAGGAGGCCGCGCCGTCATGCCCGAGACCCCCGAGGTGCTCTGGAGCCCCGACCCCACCGCCACCCCGCGCATCGCGTCGTTCGCCACGTCGGTGGGGATCGACCCACGCGACTACGACGCCCTCTGGCGCTGGTCGGTCGACGAGCCCGACGCGTTCTGGCAGGCCGTCTGGCGGTTCTTCGACGTCCCGGGAGACGGGTCACCGTCGCCGGCCCTCGCCGACGCGTCGATGCCCGGGGCCGTGTGGTTCCCCGACGTCCGCCTCAACTACGCCGAGGCGGCGCTGCGGCTGCCCGGTCGCGCCGACGACGACGTGGTCGTCGTCGGGCGGTCGCAGTCGCGGGACGACGTCCGGCTGACCGCCGCCCAGCTGCGCGACCAGGTCGCGCGGGCGCGGGCCGGGCTCCTCCGGGCCGGCGTCGGTCGGGGCGACCGGGTCGCCGCCTACGCACCCAACGTGCCCGAGACGCTGGTCCTGCTCCTCGCCGCGGCCAGCCTGGGCGCGGTCTTCAGCTCCTGCGCACCGGAGTTCGGCGTGCAGAGCGTCGTCGACCGCTGGCAGCAGACGGAGCCCGTGCTCGTGCTCGCCGTCGACGGCTACCGCTACGGCGCCAAGACCGTCGAGCGCCGGGCCGAGGTCGAGCGGATCGTCGAGGCGCTGCCCAGCGTGCGCACGCTCGTCTGGCTGCCCTACCTCGACCCCGACGCGCCCGCGCCCACCGGCGCGACCACCTGGGACGCGCTCCTCGCCGAGCCCGGCGAGCTCGCGTTCGAGCGCCTGCCCTTCGACGCGCCGCTGTACGTGCTCTACTCCTCGGGCACGACCGGCCTGCCGAAGCCGATCGTCCACGGCCACGGCGGCATCACCGTGGAGCACCTCAAGGCGCTCGGCCTGCAGCACGACCTCGGCCCCGACGACGTCTTCCTGTGGTTCTCCACGACTGGCTGGATGATGTGGAACCTGCTGGTGTCGGGCCTGCTGACGGGCTCCACCGTCCTGCTCTGGGACGGCAACCCCGCGCACCCGGGCCTCGACCGCCTCTGGCGCGACGCAGCAGAGCTCGGGGTGACCTACTTCGGCACCTCCGCGCCCTACCTCCTGCAGTGCCGCAAGCAGGAACTGCGACCCCGGGACATTGTCGACACGTCGACACTGCGAGCGGTCGGCTCCACCGGCGCGCCGCTCCCGGCCGAGGGCTTCCGGTGGGTCCACGACGCGGTCGGCGAGCACGTCCACCTGCAGTCCGTCTCCGGCGGGACCGACGTCTGCTCGGCGTTCGTCGGCGCCTCCCCCACCGTCCCGGTGTACGCCGGCGAGATCTCGTGCCGCAGCCTCGGCGCCGCCGTCGAGGCGTACGACGAGCACGCGCAGCCGGTCGTCGGCTCCCTGGGCGAGCTGGTGATCACCGCTCCGCTGCCGTCGATGCCCGTCGGCTTCTGGGGCGACACCGACGACTCGCGGTACCGCGCCGCGTACTTCGAGGACATTCCCGGCGTGTGGCGCCACGGCGACTGGATCACGATCACCGAGCGCGGCACGTGCACCATCACCGGGCGCAGCGACGCGACCCTCAACCGCGGTGGCGTGCGCCTCGGCACGAGCGAGTTCTACACCGTCGTCGAGAGCCTCCCCGAGGTGGCCGACAGCCTCGTGGTGCACCTCGAGGACACCGCCGACGACGACCGCGGCGACGGCGCAGGCACGCTGCTCCTCTTCGTCACCCTCACCGACCCCGACGGCACCGACGTCGACGACCTGCGCCGCACGGTCGCCCGCGAGCTGCGCGAGCGGCTCTCGCCGCGCCACGTGCCCGACGAGCTCCACGTGGTGCGTGCCCTGCCACGCACGCTGTCGGGCAAGAAGCTCGAGGTGCCGGTGAAGAAGATCCTGCGGGGCGTGCCGGTCGACGAGGCCGCCACCCGCGGCGCGCTCGAGAACCCCACGGCGCTCGACGACGTCGCCGCGATCGCCCGGGAGCGGTGAGCCCATGACCGGTGGCCTCGTCTCCTGCGTGCTGCTCGCCGGCTTCCTCGTGCCCGTGGGCGCGGCCATGGCGCTCAGCGACCCCGACCCCGGCGTCCGGCTGCTCGGCGCGACCCTCCTCCTCGGCGGCCTGCTCGCCCTGCTGCCCCTCCCGCTCCTGCGACCGGCGACGCGACCACCGGAGGTGTCCCGCGACGGGGGCACGACGACGGTCCACGGCAGCCCGCTGGTCCAGTGGCTCGCCGTCGCGGCGGCGGTGCTGCTC
>NZ_LUNH01000035.1:0-56155 GCF_001628525.1 Aeromicrobium sp. REDSEA-S38_B2
GGTCAGGGGGTGGAGGGGGTCTCCTCGAGCGGCTTCTTGGGGTCGGTGAGGGGGACGTGCGCGTGCTGGAAGCGACCCAGGGCGGCGACCTCGCGCTCGAGGTCGGGCACGTGCCGCTTGAGCTGCGGACGCATGAAGAGCCACGCGACGGGGGAGTTGAGCAGCGGCTTCGTCCAGTTGGCGAGCAGCACGCCCCGCGGCACGTACACACGGGTCTTGCGACGGCGCAATCCCGCGACGATCGCGTCGACGCAGTCGGCCAGGGTCGTGGTGCTGTTGGCCGGGTAGGGCAGCTTGCCGCGGATCGTCTTGAACGTCGGCAGGTCGGCCTCGGCGCCACGCACGATGTCGGTGTCGATCCACGACGGGTGCGCGACCCCGACCTTGATCCCGAGGTGGGCGACCTCCTGACGGGTCGCGAGGGCGAGCGACTCGGCGCCGGCCTTGCTGGCGTTGTACGACGCGAGCCCGGCGAGGTTGGTGAAGGCAGCCAGCGACGCGACGACGAGCGCGTACCCGCGGGTGCGCTCCAGGTGCGGGATCGACGCGTGCAGCGTGCGGTAGACGCCGTTGACGTTGATGTCGACGACCCGCTCGAACGACGCCTCGTCGATCTGGCGGACGGTGCCGTACGACGCGATGCCGGCGTTCGCCAGGACGTGGTCGATGCGGCCGAAGTGTGCTGCGGCGGCGTCGATCGCCTCGGTCATCGCGCGACCGTCGCGCGCGTCGGCCTCCCACCAGGCCGCGGCCGGGCCGAGCTCGGTGGCGAGCGCCTCGAGCAGGTCGGGCTCCAGGCCCAGCAGCGCGACCTTGCCGCCCTGCGCCACGTACGCCCGCGCCACGCCCGCGCCGATGCCGCGGGCGGCGCCGGTGACGAGCAGGACCTTGCCGGTGAAGCCCTTGCGGGCGAACAGTGCCATGGCGTCAAGATACCGACGGTATCTGGGCGCGTCACGCGGGTGTGACCGATTCCCGACGCGCGCCCCGCAGTCGCCCACCAGTAGCCTCGCGGCCATGAGTGCCCTGCCCGGTGTGTCCGAGACGTTCGACCCCTCCGCGTGGGACGAGGTGCCCGGCTTCGAGCACCTCACCGACGTCACCTACCACCGCGCCCGCGCGCATGGCACCGTGCGCGTCGCGTTCGACCGCCCCGACGTGCTCAACGCGTTCCGCCCGCACACGGTCGACGAGCTGCTGCAGGTGCTCGACCACGCGCGCACGTCGGCCGACGTCGGCTGCGTGCTGCTCACCGGCAACGGCCCGAGCGAGAAGAACGGCAAGCGATCGTTCTGCACGGGCGGCGACCAGCGCATCCGCGGCCGGTTCGGCTACCAGTACGAGGACGGCGAGGCGTCCGGCTCCGACACCGGCGCGGAGGAGCCGTCGCCCATCGACAAGGCCCGCCTCGCGCGGCTGCACATCCTCGAGGTCCAGCGCCTCATCCGCTTCATGCCGAAGATCGTCATCTGCGTCGTCCCGGGCTGGGCGGCAGGCGGCGGGCACAGCCTGCACGTCGTCGCCGACCTGACCCTCGCGTCGGCCGAGCACGCCCGCTTCAAGCAGACCGATGCCGACGTCGGGAGCTTCGACGGCGGCTTCGGATCGGCGTACCTGGCCCGCCAGGTCGGACAGAAGTTCGCCCGCGAGATCTTCTTCCTCGCCGACGAGTACTCCGCCGAGGACGGCGTTCGCATGGGCACGGTCAACCGGGCCGTCCCTCACGACGAGCTCGAGGCGACCGCCCTGGAGTGGGGGCGCAAGATCAATGCGAAGAGCCCCACCGCGCAGCGCATGCTCAAGTACTCCTTCAACCTCATCGACGACGGACTCGTCGGCCAGCAGGTCCTCATGGGCGAGACCACCCGCCTGGCCTACATGACCGACGAGGCGCAGGAGGGTCGCGACCAGTTCCTGGAGAAGCGCGATCCCGACTGGTCGCAGTTCCCTTGGTACTACTGAGGGCCCAGCCTGGCGCGCCCGTGCGACGCCACCGACTAAGGTGGACGGGTGCTGGCGGTGCCCGGTGCTAGAGTTGACGACCTGGGCTGGCCGAGAGGCCCTGGTCCAACCTTTAGGCGGGGATATCCCCCGCCACCCTCTTGAGGCGGGGTCTTCCCGCCTCAAGACGTTTCCAGGGGTGTCGTCGTGCGCGAGCTGAGCATCTTCGTCGACGAGTCCGGCGACTTCGGCCCATTCGAGAAGCACTCGCCTTTCTACGTGCTGAGCCTCGTCTTCCACGATCAGAGCGACGACATCGCGCAGCACCTGGAGAAGATCCGCGACGCCCTGGTGGCGCGTGGCTTGCCGGCAGACCATGCGATCCACACCGGTCCCCTCGTGCGCCGGGAGCAGGACTATCGACTGCTCGACATGCCGTCCCGCCGTTCGATCTTCCGCGTGCTCGTCGACTTCGTCAGGACGTCCGAGGTCACGCACCACTCGTGGGTGTTCAGCAAACGCGAGCCGGGTGACACAGATCGGCTCGTCAGCGCGATGTCACGTGAGCTCGGTGAGCTGATCCGGTCGAGCTACGAGTTCTTCAGCTCGTGGGAGCGCATCGTCATCTACTACGACAATGGTCAGAAGGAGATCACGAATCTTGTCAACAGCGTCTTCAACGCTCACCTGAGTGTCGAGGTGCGCAAGGTGATCCCGGCCGACTACAGCCTGTTCCAGGCAGCCGACCTGTGCTGCACGCTCTCGCTGCTCCGGCGAAAGATCGAGACCTCAGGCTTGTCGGCGTCCGAGCGCGGCTTCTTCTCGACGTCGAAGGACAGCGCCGAGCGCGCGCTGCGAAAGGGCTACTTCAAGAGCTTGGATCGTCAGCGGTTCGGTGGGTGAAGCCCCTCCCGTCCATCGACCCGGCGGAGACCGGTCCGCCCGCCGCGCTTCGCCGAGTATCTCCAAGCGGCCGAAAGTGGCTGGGTCGCCCGCCGTGTCCTGCGGCAGGATGACGGGATGGACACGACGACGCTCTGGAGGCCGACCGGGCCGCAGGAGCTCGCCCTGGTCGAGGCATCGGGGTGGCGCGCGTGGCGGCCGCGGCTGCCCGACCAGCCGATCTTCTACCCCGTCCTGAACGAGGACTACGCCGTGCGGATCGCGCGCGACTGGAACGTGAAGGCGAGCGGCGTGGGCTACGTGACGCGCTTCGAGGTCGAGACGTCGTTCCTCGACGCCTACGACGTCCACCAGGTCGGCGGGGACTCCATCCTCGAGTACTGGATACCTGCCGCGGACCTCGCCGACCTGAACGAGCACATCGTCGGCACGATCGACGTGGTGCAGGTGTTCCGCTGACCCTGGATCCGGCACCGACGCGACGCTAGGGTCGTGCCCACCGGGAACCGAGGGACGGAGGGCTCGTGTTCGGACGCAGGCGCGCGCGGCGTCGGGAGCATCCGACGACCATCCGTCACCAGGAGCGGGAGCGGCCGTTCGAGCCAGCAGGTCTCGGGTGCTCGGAGACGGTGGACGCCGTCGACCGACACCTGGAGCAGTGGGTCGGGCCCGTCGAGACGGTCTTCCACGAGATCGTGTCCGACCTCGTGCACGTCGACGTGCACCTCGTGCCGGCCGGCGAGGGTCGGCCGTTCCACACGCTGGCGACGTCGGGCATGTCCGACCGCAGGATGAGCGTGCCGCAGGACCTCCGCGGGCAGGTGCCCGACCGGATCGAGGTCATGGTCATGCTCCCGCCGGACTGGCCGGTCGACGAGGCCTCCTGGGTCGACGAGCGCTCCTACTGGCCCGTGCGCGCGCTGAAGGTGCTCGCCCGCTTCCCCCACGAGTACGAGACCTGGCTGGGTGCCTGGCACTCGCTGCCGAACGGCGACCCGGCCGAGCCGTACGCCGACGACACCCGCTTCTGCGGCCTCATGCTCGCCCCGCCGCTCCGGCTGCCGCAGGGGGCGCGGACCTTCCGCACCGACGACGGTCGTGAGGTCGCCCTGCTCGCGATGCTGCCGCTCCTGCCCGACGAGCTCGAGATGAAGCTGACCGAGGGGGTCGACGGCCTCCTCGACGGACTCGACGCGCACGGCGTGACGGAGCTGCTGGACCCCGACCGCCCGAGCGTCCTCGGTCCTCCACGGTGAGGTGGTCTCGGGGTCGCGACGCCAGCCGTGGGCACGGTGACGCTGCCGCAGAGGCACGCCGCCGCAGCCTCGCGGCGCTGCCCGGTCTCGGCTTCCCGCAGCCCCCGTCGCACCTGCCCCCGGTGGCCGACGCTGCCGATCCCCTCGTGCTCGTGGACGAGGAGCAGGTGATGCAGCGTGCGCTGGTGCTGACGGTGCGCGTGAACCTGGCCCTGCGCATGCCGCCGGAGCTCGCGCGCGCCTGGTTGGCGGAGCAGGGACTGCTCGCGTCGCTCAGCCCGCGCGAGCGCGCTCTCCTGTCGGGCGAGGTCGAGCCGGACTACTCGGACGAGGCGCAGGTCGAGGCCCTGTGGGCGCTGGCCTGGGTGCTCGGGCTCGTGCCCGAGCTCGACGCGAGCGCGCCGTGCGGCTCGACCTGCACCTCGCCCTGACGTGGGGGATCACCGACGCACGGCTCGCGGGCCGACCCCACCCCGGGCGTGTCGATCCGTCCGTCCTCTGGGAGCGACGTCGGGCCCTGGAGTGGACCGCCGGCGACGGCGTCCACGACAGCTGGGACGACGTGGACCTGTCCACCTGAGCAAGGCGTCCAGGACCGATCCCTACCCGGGTGGCCTCACCGAGGTCTACGCTTCTCCGCAGGTGGAACGTCGGGAGGGGACTGCCTGAGATGGAGCGGCTGCTCGGCCTCGAGAGCAGCGCCCCGCGCACGCGGACGCGATCCGCGGCGCTGGCGCTGGGCTTCGCCGTGCTCTTCGCCCTGGCGTTCCTCGCCGGCCGTGCGACCCGCGTGCCCCCGGCGCAGCTGGCGCTCGCCTGGCCGGCTGCCGGCGTGGTCATCCTCTGGCTGCTCGCGGCCCGCAGCTCGCTCGAGCGGATCGTCGCGTGCGTCGTCGTGGTGGTGGTCAGCGGTGTGCTCAACCAGCTCACCGGCACCGAGCCGCTGGGAGCCTGGCTCTTCGGCCTGGTCAACCTGTCGCACGGTGCCGTGGGTGCGGTCCTGCTGCATCGCTGGCGTCCGGCCTGGCTCCGCTCGACGTGGACGACGCTCGGCGACGTCGGCGTGCTGCTCGGCGTGGCAGCCGCGGCCGCCACCACCAGCGGGCTGCTGGGGTCGCTGGTGGCGTGGTGGCGCTTCGACGAGCCGTTCCTCGAGGGCCTGTTCATCATCGGCTTCCGCAACGTGGTCAGCTCCTTCGTCGTGCTGAACGCGCTGTTGGCGCTGCCCCAGCTCTGGCGCACCCGGCGCGAGCGGGGAGCGGGGTGCCCGCTGACGGTGGCTGCAGGACTCGTGGTCACGGGCGCGCTGCTCTGGCTGCCGTGGCCGGTCGACTTCGCCATCGTGCCGATCGTCGTCGTCGTGGCACTGCGCTGCGGCGCGCAGGCGACGTCGGTGCTGGTGGCGCTGCAGGGCGTGCTCGTCGTCGCCGCGACGGTAGCCGGCAACGGACAGTTCGCGTCGCTCGACGACCCCCAGGCGAGGGTCGTCGCGGCGCAGGCCTTCGTCCTCGTGCTGGCCGTCGTGGGCGTGGTGCTGGCGACGCTCGAGGACGCCCGCGACGCCGCGCTCGTGCAGAGCCGGCGCGACCGCGACCAGCTGCAGGACCACATGGAGGCGGCGCTGCTGGCGTCGGCGCACGTGGTGGTCGACCCCGACGGCTTCGTGCACGTCGACGCCGTGAACGCGGCGCTCGTGACGCTCACCGGCCGACCCCGGCACGCGCTCCTCGGGGTCGATCCGCGCACCTGGTTCGTCGACGACGACGTCGAGGCCTTCCGCCAGGGCGTCTGCGAGCTGACGCTGGGCCGCGCGCTCGGCTGGCGCACCCAGCTGCGGCTCGACGACGCGTGGGGCGGCGGATGGGTCGACGTGGCGCTGGCGCTCGTCGACCCCGACCTCGACCCGAGCCTCTCGCTCGGGGGGTCGGGTGCGTCGTCGGCGGCCATCACGCTGCAGATGATCGACGTGACCGCGCAGAAGGAGGCCGAGCAGGCGCTCGCCCACGCGGCCCTCCACGACGACCTCACGGGCCTGGCCAACCGGGCCCTCTGGGCGGACTCGCTGGAGCGCGCCGCGCAGGTGGTCGGGTCCGAGCGGCCGGCCCTCGCGGTGATGTTCATCGACGTCGACCGCTTCAAGCAGGTCAACGACGGCCGTGGTCACGCGGTCGGCGACGCGGTGCTCGTCGAGCTCGCCGAGCGGCTCTCCGCCCTCGTCGGCGACGGCGCCACCGTCGCCCGGCTCGGCGGCGACGAGTTCGTGGTCCTGTGCACGTCGGCGGGGACGCGTGAGGAGCTCGCCGCCGAGGCGCAGCGGATCATGGACCGCCTGTCGGAGCCCGTCGTGCTGCAGGACGGCACGACGGTCTCCGTGACCGTCAGCATCGGCATCGCCGCCGCCGACGAGCAGGCCGAGGCGCCTCTGCTCCTGCGCCACGCCGACCAGGCGCTCTACGCGGCGAAGGACCGTGGTCGCGGCCGGGCGGAGTTCTACGACCCGACCGTGCACGCCGGCATCGAGTCGTCGGCGCGGCTGCTCGTCGACCTCGAGCGGGCGCAGGCCTCGGGGGAGTTCTCGCTCGTCTTCCAGCCCATCGTCGACGTCGCCACCGGCTACCTCCACGCGGTCGAGGCCCTGCTGCGCTGGGACCACCCGATCCGGGGCCAGCTGCGTCCGGGCGACTTCATGCCCGTGCTCGAGGTCAGCGACCTGATGCACCAGGTGGGCGACGGGGTGCTCCGCGGGGCGTGTGCGCACGCGGCCGCGCTGGCTGCCCAGGGCACGCCGGTGCCGGTGCACGTGAACGTCTCGGCCGTCGAGCTGGGGCGGGCGGGCCTGGTGGCACGGGTGCTGTCGGTGCTCGACGAGGTCGGGCTGCCGCCGTCGATGCTCGTCCTCGAGATCACCGAGACGCAGCTGCTCGACGTGACGGGCGGTCTGGTCGTCGACCTCTTCGCCCTGCGCGACCACGGGGTGCGGATCGCGGTGGATGACTTCGGGACGGGCTACAGCACCCTGGCGCACCTCGTCGACCTGCCCGTCGACGTCGTCAAGCTCGACGGGTCGTTCGTCGCCCGCATGACGCACTCGCGCCGGGCGCGCTCGGTCTGCGCCGGGGTGGTCGCGATGGCCCAGGGCATCGGCATCGACGTCGTGGCCGAGGGAGTGGAGACGGCGGAGCAGCAGACCGCGCTCGAGTCGCTCGGCTACCGGCTGCTCCAGGGCTACCACCTGGGCCGGCCGGCTCCCGCCACGCCACCGACGGCCGGCGTGGGCGCGCAGGGACGCGGTTGATGACGTTCGGGTGAACGTCTGGTTCCGAGCCTTCCGGACGGGCGACGGCGCAGCCTAGGGTCCTCTCGACCTGACCAGTGACTTCGGGGGGAGTCCCGCCATGCCGCTTCGTGCTGCCTCGTCCACCGTCCACGTCCGTCCCGCCGTCGGGCGGCGACGGCGCCGCCTCACCCACGTCGTCGGCCTGCTGGTCGCGACGCTCGTCGCGACCGTCCTCGTCGCACCAGCCGCGTCGGCGTCGCCGGAGTCGCAGCTCGCCGAGCTGACCGTGCGGGCGGAGGCCAACGGCACGACCTACGACCGCGACGCGTTCCGGCACTGGATCGACGCCGACGGCGACGGCTGCAACACACGCGCCGAGGTGCTGATCGACGAGTCGTCGTCGGCGACGGGGCGCACCGGCACGTGCACGATCACGTCGGGCTCCTGGCTGTCGCGTTACGACAACGTGCGCTTCACCGACGCGGGAAGCCTCGACATCGACCACATGGTGCCGTTGAAGGAGGCGTGGATCTCCGGTGCTTCGGGCTGGACGGCGAGTCGACGCGAGTCGTTCGCCAACGACCTCGGCGACGCCCGCAGCCTGATCGCGGTGTCGGCGTCGACGAACCGGTCCAAGAGCGACCAGGATCCGGACTCCTGGCTCCCGCCCGCCACCGGCTACCGCTGCACGTACGTGTCGGACTGGATCGCCGTGAAGTACCGGTGGGGTCTCAGCGTCGACTCCGCCGAGAAGGCCGCCCTGCAGGACGTCCTGGCCGGCTGCTGACGCCCGGCTCGACCCGTCGCCGTCGATGCTGATTCCCATCAATGGATGGGAATCCCTCGCTCACCTGGGGTTGCATCCGCAGGTGAGTGAGGGAGAACCATGGTGGGCTGCTGGTTCCCATGAACTGATGGGAACCAGCAGCCAGGTGGCCATTGAGGGCGGAACGCGTGAACTTGTCGTCCGGATGGCCGGAAGTTTCAGATACCGCCAGTACCTGAGACACCGGTCTCATCCAGTGGTCGGTTCCCGAGGCCTCCGCTAGTGTCCGCGGAATGAGGATCGGAGTGGTCGCCGAGTCGCGTGCCGGGGAGACCCGGGTCGCTGCGACTCCCGCGACGGTCGCACGTCTGCTGAAGCTCGGGTACGACGTGAGCGTCGAGTCCGGGGCCGGGGCGAAGGCCGCGTTCGCCGACGAGGCGTTCGCGGAGGCCGGTGCCTCCGTCGTCACGGGGGAGGAGGCATGGACGGCCGACGTCGTCCTCAAGGTCAACCCGCCGAGCACCGCCGAGATCGACCGGCTCAACGACCATGCGACGCTGGTCAGCCTGATCGCGCCGGCCACCAGCCCCGAGCTGCTCGAGGCGCTGTCGGCCCGCCCGCTGACCGTCCTCGCGATGGATGCCGTGCCGCGCATCTCGCGGGCGCAGTCGATGGACGTGCTGTCGTCGATGGCCAACATCGCGGGCTACCGCGCCGTCGTCGAGGCGGCGCACGAGTTCGGCCGCTTCTTCACCGGGCAGGTCACGGCCGCCGGGAAGGTGCCGCCCGCCAAGGTGCTCGTCGCCGGCGCCGGCGTGGCCGGGCTCGCGGCGATCGGTGCCGCGTCCAGCCTCGGCGCCATCGTGCGCGCCACCGACCCGCGCCCCGAGGTCGCCGACCAGGTGAAGTCGATCGGCGGCGAGTACCTCGCGGTCGACGTCGAGGTCGAGAAGTCCACCGACGGCTACGCGAAGGCCACCAGCGAGGAGTACGACCGCCGCGCCGCGGAGATCTACTCCGAGCAGGCCGCCGACGTCGACATCGTGGTCACCACGGCGCTGATCCCGGGACGTCAGGCCCCGCGGCTGCTCACCGAGGCCGACGTCGCCTCGATGAAGCCCGGCAGCGTCATCGTCGACATGGCCGCGGCCCAGGGTGGCAACGTCGCGGGCTCGGTGGCGGGCGAGAAGGTCGTCACCGCGAACGGCGTGACGATCCTCGGCTACACCGACCTCGCCGGTCGCCTGCCCACGCAGGCCTCCCAGCTGTACGGGCAGAACCTCGTCAACCTGCTGACGCTGCTCACGCCGGGCAAGGACGGTCAGCTCGTCCTCGACCACTCCGACGTGGTGCAGCGTGGCGTGACCGTGGTGCACGACGGCGACGTCCTCTGGCCGCCGCCGCCCGTGCAGGTCTCGGCGGCACCCGCCCCGACGGCCGAGATGCCGGCCGTGCAGGAGAAGCCGGAGCCGCGCCCCGGCCTCACCCAGCGCGGCAAGTACCTTCTCATCGCCGCGGGCATCGCCGCCCTCTTCCTCGTCAACGCGTACGCGCCGCCGCCGCTGCCCGAGCACTTCTTCGTGCTCACGCTGTCGGTCGTCATCGGCTACTACGTGATCGGCAAGGTCCACCACGCCCTGCACACACCGCTCATGAGCGTCACCAACGCCATCAGCGGCATCATCGTCGTGGGTGCGCTGCTGCAGATCGGCGTCGGCGACGGGGCCGACAACGCGTGGGCGATCCGCCTGCTCGCGTTCGTCGCGGTGCTGCTGGCCTCCATCAACATCTTCGGCGGCTTCGCCGTGACCCGCCGCATGCTGAGCATGTTCTCGAAGGGCTGATCAGAGTGACTGCACAGAGCATCGCGACCGCGGCGTACATCGTCGCCGCCCTGCTGTTCATCCTCAGCCTCGCCGGGCTGAGCAAGCACGAGACCGCGCGCTCGGGTGTCGCCTACGGCATCGCCGGCATGACCATCGCCCTGGTCGCGACCATCGTGCTGGCCGTCGAGGACGCCGAGACGGTCGGCGTCGTCCTGCTGGTCGGTGCGATCGTGATCGGCGCGGGCATCGGCATCTGGCGGGCCCGCGAGGTCGAGATGACCGGCATGCCGGAGCTGATCGCGCTCCTGCACTCCTTCGTCGGCATGGCGGCCGTGCTCGTCGGCTGGAACGGCTACCTCGAGCACCCGGTGTACCCGTTGGTGTCGCTCGAGCGGATCCACTCGGCCGAGGTCTTCGTGGGCGTGTTCATCGGCGCCGTGACGTTCACCGGGTCGATCGTCGCGTACCTGAAGCTGAGCGCACGGATCAAGTCGTCGCCGCTCGTGCTGCCGGGCAAGAACTACCTCAACATCGGCGCGCTGGTGCTGTTCTTCGTGCTCACCGTCGTGTTCGTGGCGAGCCCGAACATCTGGCTGCTGATCCTGGTGACGGCCCTCGCCCTCGCCCTGGGCTGGCACCTCGTCGCCTCGATCGGCGGTGGCGACATGCCCGTCGTCGTGTCGATGCTCAACAGCTACTCGGGCTGGGCCGCGGCCGCGGCCGGCTTCCTGCTGAGCAACAACCTGCTGATCGTCACCGGCGCGCTCGTGGGCTCCTCGGGTGCGTACCTGAGCTACATCATGTGCCAGGCGATGAACCGCTCGTTCATCTCCGTGATCGCGGGCGGCTTCGGCATCGAGGCGCCGGCCGGCGAGGCGACGGACTACGGCGAGCACCGCGAGGTCGACGCCGAGGGCGTGGCCGAGCTGCTGAAGGACGCGTCGAGCGTCGTCATCACCCCGGGCTACGGCATGGCGGTGGCACAGGCGCAGTACCCGGTCGCCGACCTGACCCGCAAGCTGCGCGAGCGCGGCGTCGACGTGCGGTTCGGCATCCACCCGGTCGCCGGTCGCCTGCCCGGGCACATGAACGTGCTCCTCGCCGAGGCGAAGGTCCCGTACGACATCGTGCTCGAGATGGACGAGATCAACGACGACCTCGCCGACACCGACGTGGTGCTCGTCATCGGCGCCAACGACACCGTGAACCCGGCCGCGGCGGAGGACCCGACCAGCCCGATCGCCGGCATGCCGGTGCTGCGGGTGTGGGAGGCGTCGAACGTGGTGGTGTTCAAGCGCTCGATGGCCGCCGGGTACGCGGGGGTGCAGAACCCGCTGTTCTTCCGGGAGAACAGCCAGATGCTGTTCGGTGACGCGAAGGACCGCGTGGAGGACATCCTGCGCGCGCTGTGAGTCGGAGGTGCACGGTCGGCCGGTCGCCCGAGGGGTGGCCGGCCGTCGTGCTTCGTGGGAGAAGGGACGACGGATCGTGTTGACATGCACGGATTGCTATATAAGGATGTGTGCATGAGTGAGCGGGGTGACGCCGGGCGGGGGGACATCGACGCCTACGCGTCCGTCGCTGCACTCTTCGACGCCATGTCGACGCCGTTGCGCGCCGCTCTCGTGCACCGTCTGTGCGCGGGGGAGCAGACGGTCGGAGACCTCGTCGAGTGGACCGGGCGGTCGCAGCCGCTCGTGTCGCAGCACCTGAGGATCCTGCGCACCGCACGTCTCGTCTCGGGCGAGCGACGCGGACGCGAGGTCGTCTACTCCCTCACCGACGAGCACGTGGCCCACGTGCTCCTCGACGCCTTCCAGCACACCCAGGAGAACCACCCATGACCGTCATCGACCACCGCGAGGCCGAGAAGCACGACCACACGCACGGCCCGGGCTGCGGCCACGACGCCGTCGTCCACGAGGACCACGTCGACTACCTCCACGACGGCCACGTGCACCGTGAGCACGACGGCCACTACGACGAGTGCGCCACCTGTTCCTGTGCGCACTGCTCCGACAGCTGTGCGACCTGCACCTGCACCGACTGCACGTGCGAGACCTGCAACCACAACGTCTGCTCCTGCGCGCACTGCTCCGACAGCTGCGCCAACTGCGTGTGCAGCGACTGCACCTGCAGCACCTGCAAGCACGCCGCCTGAGTCGGGCTCACCCCTCGACCCGCGCCCACTCCGGGCGCAGGTCGTCGGGCACCCAGCGCATGAGCGCCGCGTGGTCGTCGGGCGCGACCTCCTCCTGGGGGTCGCGCCCGACGTGCGTCAGCGCGACCTCCGCCGCGCGCTCGTCGAGCGTCGGACCGAGGGCCACGAGCCGGCTCGTCGGCGCGGGCCTCGGTGCGGGAGTCACCCTCGGGAGCCCGCCGACCCGGTGCACCGTCCACCAGCGTGCACCCCATGGCACGTCGAGCCGGACCACGCCCTTCAGCCGGTAGGCCTCCGGCAGTCCACCGTCGAGCAGCTCGGCGAGGCGTCGCGGGTGCACCAGCCCGTCGTGCTCCCAGGTGCTCGCGTGGACGTGCTGGTGTCCGCCGGGGAGTGGGAGGGCCTCGGCGAGGGACAGCTGACGGGGTCCGTCGTTCAGCGGAGCCGAGGCGTCGGCGAAGAGCTCGGGGTCGAGTGCGCCGTGCGGCGCGTCGACCACGGGCACCCCGGTGCGCAGCAGCGGCTCGAGCCGGCGTCGCGCCTCGGCGACGGGGACGGAACCGGGCAGGTCGGTCTTCGTGAGCGCCACGAGGTCGGCGCGAGCCAGCGCGGCGGGGTCGAGCAGCGTGTCGTCGTCGGCCCAGGCGCGCGCGTCGAGGACGTGCAGCAGCCCGCCTGCCTGCCCGGGGTGCCGCACCGCGCGGTGGAGACGGGCGGCGAGCGTCGCCGGGTCGGCCACCCCGCTGGACTCCACCAGCACCAGGTCGAGTCCGGCGCGCGTCGACGTCAGCTGCTCCAGCGTCGAGTCGAGCGTGTCGTCGTCGACCCGGCAGCAGACGCACCCGCCGGCCAGCGAGAGCGTGGCCGCCGACCCGGCGTCGACGAGCAGCGCGTCGACGTCGACGGCGCCGAAGTCGTTGACCAGCACGCCCACCCGACGTCGGCCCCGGTGGGCGAGCAGGTGGTTGAGGATCGTCGTCTTGCCGCTCCCGAGGCTGCCGGTGAGGGCGACGACGGGGACGGTGGCGGACACGGCCCGAGGATACGGACCCTGACCGTGACGACCTGGCCCCGGATGGCCCCGTTCGAGGGCCAGGACGTCACGGTCAGCGGGGCTGTCGGGCGGTGCGCCAGGCGAGCACTGCCGCCGCGAGGGCGAGGGCCAGGACGGCGAGCGCGACGAGCAGCGAGACCTGGATGCCGGCGTCGCCGTCGGAGCGTCCCGCGACCACCTGGTAGGTGGTGGCCAGCAGTGCCGCGCCGAGCGAGGAGCCGATGCGCTGGCCGGTCTGCAGGGCCCCGCCGGCCGCGCCACCCATCCGCGGCGGCACCTCCTGGAGGGTCAGCGTGATGTTCGGCGACACGACGGCGCCGCCGCCGAGACCGGCCAGCAGCAGGAACGGGGAGAGCGCCCACCAGAGGTCGTCGGTGGGGCGACCGGGCGCGACCAGCGCGGCACCGAGGACGCCGACCATCATGACGCCGAGCGCGATGACCGTGAGTGGTCGACCGACCGTGCTGACCAGCCGTCCGGCGAGCGGGGACGTGATCGCCGACCCGAGGGCGAACGGGGTCAGGAGCAGCCCGGCGTGCAGCGCGCTGACGTCGCGCGCGTCCTGCAGCCACACCGACGCGACCAGGAACACGCCCGTGAACCCGGTGAAGTAGACGGTGCCGACGAGCAGCCCGTTGCCGTACCCGGGGAGGCGGCGCAGCAGGTCGAGGTCGAGCAGGGGGTCGTGGCCGAGTCGCTTCTCGCGGTGCTCCCAGCGCACGAACGCCCACGCGAACACCGGCACGCCGACGAGCAGCCCGAGCGGCCAGCGCGCACCCGACTCGAGGCTGACGAGCGGGTAGAGCAGGCAGAGCACGGACACCCCGAGAAGCGCCGCGCCGAGGGTGTCGATGCGGCCGGGCGTGCTGTCGTCCTCGCGTCCGGGGACCATGCGGGCGACGGCGATCGCGGCGACCACGCCGATCGGCACGTTGACGAGGAACACGAGCCGCCAGCCGAGCTCCTCGCCGACCAGGCCGATGACGAGACCGCCGAGGAGCGGTCCGGTGGCCGACGCGAGCGAGACGGTGAGGCCGAAGTAGCCGAACGCGCGGCCCCGCTCGGCGCCGGAGAACAACTGCTGGATGAGCCCCGAGCTCTGGGGCGTGAGGAGCCCGGCCGACGCGCCCTGGAGCAGTCGGGCGACGACGACCAGCTCGGCGGTGGGCGCGAGCCCGACCGCGGCGCTCGAGGCGACGAACCCGGCCAGGCCGATCAGCATGAGCCGTCTGCGGCCGTACGCGTCGCCGAGGCGTCCGCCCGCCACGAGGGTCAGGCCGAACGTGAGCGCGTAGCCGGAGACCACCCACTGCACGGTCGAGGCCGACGTGTCGAGCCCCTTCTGGATCGAGGGGATCGCGACGTTGACGATGGTGACGTCGAGCAGCGACATGAAGCCGACGACCAGGGTGACCGCGAGGATCTGCCACCGTGCCGGGTTCGGCTCGTCCGAGGTGGTCGGTCGGTCCTCGTGGGTGTCGACCGGCTCCTCGCTCACCAGACCAGCGTGGCCGAGTCCAGGGTCGGCGCAAGCCGAACGGTGTGGGGTGAGACGGGTACGACGGCGCAGGGTGTGGTCAGGTCACGGCGCCGAGGAGGTCTCCGCTCACAAGACCCCGGCCTGGTGGCGCGCGAGCAGGATCACGATCGCGGCGGCGGCGACGACGAGCAGGGCGACGACCGCGAGACGTCGGCGCCTGAGCTCGGGGCGTCCCCAGGCCACGAAGGTCCGGTCGAGCACCGGCAGGGCCTCGGGCATCTCACGACGGACGAGGGTGACGTGGGACATCGGCGCGTCGACACCGGCGACGTTCGCCAGCTCGAGGTGCCGCGGAGCCCATCGAGGGTCGGTGAGCTGGAACCCCTCCTGACCGTCCGACAGTGCCAGGTGCTGAGGCGAGGATCCGTCGCCCCGCCCGAGGCGGTACCGGACGGCTCGGAGATCGACCCCGCGCTGGACACGGCCCCGCACCCTCCCGCGGCGCCACAGCGTGACCGTCTCCTCGTCGACCACGACCCGTTCGGGCCAGCGCACGACCGGGGCCACCACCGGTGCGACCAGACCGGCGAGTCCGAGGGCGACCGCGAGGCCGGCCAGCACCGGAGCGTGGTCGAAGTTCGCCAGGGCGCCCGCCCCCAGGCCGAGCGCCCCGACCAGGTTCCAGCGCAGCTCCCGCGCCACCTGCGTGCGGCCCTGGGACTGCGACCAGGGCACGGGGAGGATCTCGACGGGCCACGGTGGCGTCGGCGACGTCGGACCGGTCATGGCCGACACCCTCCCACGCCGGTCCGTACACCGTCAGCCGGATCGCGAGGCTCAGAGCAGGGCGAGGGCCACGACGATCGCGACGAGTCCGACGACCGCCAGCACGGCGGACGCGAGCTGGTGAGGGGTGGCCCAGCCGAACGCCTCAGGATGGCGCCGCGCAGCGACCTTGGATGACACGCCTGGAGCGGAGACCCCGAGGATCGTCAGCAGCTCCGGGTACCTCGGCGTCCAGCCGGCGTGGGTGAGCAGGATGCCGTCGCCACCGTCGGACATCGCGAGGGCCTGCGTCCCGGGTTCCGGCTCGCCACGGTAGAGGGAGAAGCGCGCAGCCCACAGGTCCTTCCGGGCCAGGCGGGACCGTGGCCGCCTCCGTCGCCCTCGGACGGGCTCCACCGTGTCGTCGGTGAGCACGAGCCGCTCGCGGGTGCCCTGCCACCACTCCCACGCCGTGCCGGAGGCGATGAGCCCCGCAGCGCTCAGCAGGAGGAGCGCGAGCACCGGTCGGTCCCCACGTTGGACGACGAACTGGAAGAGGAAGGGCAGCGCGAGGAGGGACCGGTAGAACACAAGACGCCGCAGCGCGACCCACTGCGGCTGCTCCGACCAGGGCACGGGGTGCAGGACACGGACGGTGCCGGGGTCACTCATGCACCGCGGCCGCTCAACACTCCAGCCAGGAAGGCTACGCCGCCGAGGGCCAGCACGACGAGCGCTGCGACGCGGCGGCGTCGTGAACCGACGAGACCCGCGAGGCGCTCGACCGGGGTGAAGCACTCCGGCATGCGTCGACGGGCCCTGTCGTGGGTCAGCCGCGGCGCGGCCACCTCGGCGGCGAGCGCGATCGTCTCGAAGTGCGCGATCCAGCGTGCGTCGCCGAGGCGGAACCCCGTGGTCCCGTCGGAGACGGCGAGGTGCAGGAGGCCCAGCGGTCGCCCGACCGGCCAGGGCACGTAGCGCGCGGCTCGCAGGGTCGGACCTCGGCGGAGACGGGCACGCACCCGCTTGCCACGCCACCACTCCACCGTGCTCGCGGTGACGACGACTCGCTCGTGGCGCACCATCAGCAGCTCCGTCGCGTAGGCACCGAGCGCCGCCAGCACACCCGCCAGCACCGCCGCCGCGACCAAAGGGTGCTGCTCGCTCGCGAGGGCGAGCCACAGGACCCCGGGTGTCAACGGCACGGCCAGCACCAGCAGGTCGCGCCACAGCCGCGCCACGCCGTCGGCCTCGCGCCAGCCCAGCGGGCGCAGCACGAGCGCCGATGCGTCCGCGTCAAGACCCTGCCCGGTCATGGCGCACACCCTGGCACGACCCGGGGACTCACCGCAGCCGATCAGCCGAACAGCGACCGGGACGCGACGAGCAGGAGGGCTACGGCGGCAACGAGCGCCGGCCAGGAGCGGCGGACGTCCTCCAGACGGTCGCCGGAGTCCCCACCGCCCGGACAAAGCTCCTGCGCCGCGCTCATGGTTAGTCGGCCACGCCGTAGAGGCGGTCGCCCGCATCGCCGAGCCCGGGGACGATGTAGCCGTTCTCGTCGAGGCGCTCGTCGAGACCGGCGACGACGAGGGTGACGGGCACGCCGACCTCCGCCATCTCCCGCTCGATCCGCTCGATGCCCTCCGGGGCGGCGAGCAGGCACACGGCGGTGATGTGGTCGGCCCCGCGCCTCACCAGGAAGTGGATGGCCGCGGCGAGGCTGCCGCCGGTCGCGAGCATCGGGTCGAGCACGTAGCACTGGCGCCCGGACAGGTCGTCGGGCAGCCGCTCGGCGTAGGTGTCGGCCTCGAGCGTCTCCTCGTTGCGCACCATCCCGAGGAAGCCGACCTCGGCCGTGGGCAGCAGTCGCTGCATGCCCTCGAGCATGCCCAGGCCCGCGCGCAAGATCGGCACGACGAGCGGGCGCGGGTCGGCGAGCCGGACGCCCTGCGCCTGGGCGACCGGCGTCGTCACCTCCACGGTCTCGACCCGGACGTCGCGCGTGGCCTCGTAGGCCAGCAGCGTCACCAGCTCGTCCGCGAGCCGACGGAACGTGGGGGAGTCGGTGGACGCGTCGCGCAGCACCGTGAGCTTGTGGGAGACGAGCGGGTGGTCGGCGACGTGGACGTGCATGACGTCGAGCCTAGTGCCAGCGTCGTCCGCCCCCACGATGCGGAACCCCGTCGCCCGTTCCGGGCGCGAGAAGGGGCCACCACGTCCCGGATCGTGGGGACTTCTGTCGTCGGGCTAGGCGAGGACGCGGTCGTACCAGGGGCCGGCGAGCACGCCGTCGGGGTCGAGGCGTCGGCGCAGCGCCTCGAAGTCGGGCAGACGCGGGTAGAGGCCGCGCACGTCGAGCGCGAAGTGCTTGCCCCAGTGCGGGCGCGGCGTGAACGGCTCCAGCGCGTGCTCGACCACGAGCGCCGCGGCCGAGGAGAGCGTGAGGTCGGCCGTCCAGGTGAAGTGGAAGGAGCAGGTGTCCTGGCCCGACTGGGGGCTCAACCAGAGGTCGTCGGCCGCGACCGCGCGGATCTCCGACGTCAGCAGGGCGGAGTCGAGCAGGTGCCCGACCTCCTGCAGGGCGCGAACGGCCGCGGGTCCGTGCTGGGCCGCCAGGTGGTACTCCGACTGCACCTCGTCGCCCGCGCTCGGCAGGAACCCCGGCCGGAAGTGCGGCAGCCGCTCCACCCACGGCCCGGGCACGCCCTGCTGGGCCGTGCAGTGCACCGGGTCGAGGCCGGGGATCGGGTGCAGCTCCTCCGTGGCCGGCGCCAGCCCGAGCGTCTCCCACCCCGGGGCGGGGTCGGGGTCGCCGTCGCGCCACTTCACCCACACGTGGCTGGGCGCGTCGTCCCAGCGGGTGAAGACGCTGACGCTGCGGCCGAGGCGGTGCAGGTCGGCGAGCCGGTCGGGCAGGCTCGCGACGTCGGCGTCGGGGAGCACCACCTGGCGGTGGTCGACAGCGGGCACGGCGTCGAGCTCGAGCGCCGTGACCACGCCGAGGAGGCCGAGGTTGACGACCACGCCGTCGAAGTCCGGGTCGCCGCGGCGGACGGTCGCGACGTCGCCAGGGGTGAGCACCAGCTCGACCGCCCGAACCTGCGTGGCGAGGTTGCCGGTCCGCGTGCCCGACCCGTGCGTCGCGGTCGCGACCGCGCCGGCGACGTTCAGGTGCGGCAGCGAGGCCAGGTTGGCAGGCCGTCAGTGCGACGGCCTCGGCCCCGTCGGCGACGTCGTTGAAGGTGTGGCCGGTGCCCACCGGGCGCAGGCGCGGGGTGGTCGTGACCAGGCGGCGCAGCGCGTCGAGGTCGGCGGGACGGTGCTCGGCGGCGAAGTGGTACGGGACGGTGCCGGACCAGCTGCTCCGGCGCGGGGTGGTGGTCACACCGCATCCTCCCATGGGAGGCGGCCATTGTGAGCGCTCACAATTTCTTCGTCGAACTGCTTGACGCGGTGTGTTGTGAGCGTTAACAATCAGGCATCAGTGATGCAGGTCACGTGCCAGCGTCGCCAGTGTGTCCGGTTGTCCGCCCGCCACACGAGCCCCCCGCAGGTGCCGTCCCGGCGCCGAACCAGATGGAGGAAAGCAGTGTTCAAGAAGGTCATCACGGTCGCAGCAGGCCTGGCCCTGCTCGGTGGCATGACGGCGTGCGGCAGCAGCTCGGACGGCGGCAACGGCGGATCCGGCGGCGACGGACTGACCATGGGCTTCGCCCAGGTCGGTGCCGAGAGCGGCTGGCGCTCCGCCAATACGACGTCGATCCGCGAGACGGCGAAGAAGGACGGCGTCGACCTCAAGTTCTCCGACGCCCAGCAGAAGCAGGAGAACCAGATCAAGGCGATCCGCTCCTACATCCAGCAGAAGGTCGACGTCATCGCCTTCAGCCCGGTCGTCGAGACCGGCTGGGACGCGGTGCTGCAGGAGGCCAAGCGGGCCAAGATCCCGGTCATCCTGACCGACCGCGCCGTCGACTCCGACGACGACTCGCTCTACGTCACCTTCCTCGGCTCCGACTTCGTCGAGGAGGGCGAGAAGGCCGGCCAGTGGCTCGTCGACAACGCCCAGGACGCCGACGTCGACAAGAACGGCGACGTGAACGTCGTCGAGCTGCAGGGCACCACGGGTGCCGCGCCGGCCATCGACCGCAAGAAGGGCTTCGAGGACGTCACGTCGTCCGACGACGCGATCAAGATCATCGCCTCCCAGACGGGCGACTTCACGCGCGACGGCGGCAAGAAGGTCATGGAGGCGTTCCTGCAGTCCCACGACGACATCGACGTCGTCTACGCGCACAACGACGACATGGGTCTCGGCGCGATCGAGGCGATCGAGGCCGCCGGCAAGAAGCCCGGCACGGACATCAAGATCATCACGGTCGACGCCGTGAAGGACGGGATGACCGCGCTGAGCGAGGGCAAGATCAACTTCATCGTCGAGTGCAACCCGCTGCTCGGGCCCCAGCTCATGGAGCTGGCGAAGAAGGTCGTGGCCGGTGAGGACGTGCCGAAGCGGGTCGTCACCGAGGAGACGACGTTCACGCAGGACCAGGCGAAGCAGGTGCTGGCCGACCGCCAGTACTGAGCCTGCCCGTGACGGGGCGGGGTCGCTGCCACGACCTCGCCCCGTCCCACCCCGACCGTCCCGTCCGCTCGACCGTGAGGAGCACGTCATGAGCGCAGGAACCGCCGCCGCGAGGGCCGAGACCCCCGCTGCCCGACCCGCTCCGCGCGCCGACAGCGCGGTGGAGCCCGTGGTCGAGCTGACCGGCATCGAGATCGGCTTCCCCGGCGTCAAGGCGCTCGACGGCGTGAGCCTGCGACTCCTGCCAGGGGAGGTGCACGCGCTCATGGGCGAGAACGGCGCCGGCAAGTCGACGCTGATCAAGGCGCTGACCGGCGTCTACGCCATCGACGCCGGATCCCTCAAGGTCGACGGCCAGGAGCACCGGTTCTCCGGCCCGGCCGAGAGCCAGGCCGCGGGGATCAGCACGGTCTACCAGGAGGTCAACCTCTGCACCAACCTCACGGTCGCCGAGAACATGCTCCTCGGACGTGAGCCGCGACGGCTCGGCCGCATCCACACCCGGGCCATGAACCGCCGGGCCGCGGAGGTGCTCGCGCGGCTCGGTCTCGACGTGGACCCGACCTCGACCCTCGGCAGCCACCCGATCGCCGTGCAGCAGCTCGTCGCTATCGCGCGGGCCGTCGACGTCGACGCCAAGGTGCTCGTGCTCGACGAGCCGACGTCGAGCCTGGACGCCGACGAGGTCCGCGTGCTCTTCGACGTCGTGCGCTCCCTGCGCGACCAGGGCGTCGCGGTGCTCTTCGTCTCGCACTTCCTCGACCAGGTCTTCGAGCTCTCCGACCGGATGACGGTGCTGCGCAACGGTCGGTTCGTCGCCGAGCACCGGACGGCGGAGATCACGCAGCTCGAGCTCGTGCAGGAGATGATCGGCCGCGAGCTGGAGGTGCTCGAGCGGCTCGACCGCCAGCCCGCCGACCCGGCCGCTCCCGCCGCCGAGCCCGTCCTCAAGGTCGTCGGCCTGGGCCGCTCGGGCGAGCTCGAGGCCACCGACCTCGCCCTGCACGAGGGGGAGGTCGTCGGCGTGGCCGGGCTGCTCGGCTCTGGTCGCACCGAGCTGGCGCGACTCCTCGTCGGCGCCGACGTCGCCGACCGCGGCGAGGTGCAGGTGCAGGGCCGGACCCGCCCCTGGCGCTCCCCGCGCCAGGCCATCGACGCCGGCGTCGCGTTCTCCAGCGAGGACCGTCGGGCCGAGGGCGTGGTCGGCGACCTGACCGTCGCCGACAACATGATCCTCGCGCTGCAGGCCACGCGAGGCTGGCTGCGCCCCGTGCCGCAGCGCACCAAGGACGAGCTCGTCCGCCGCTACATCGAGGCCCTCGACATCCGACCGGCCGACCCGAACGCCCTCATGCGCAACCTCAGCGGCGGCAACCAGCAGAAGGTGCTGCTGGCCCGCTGGCTGATCACCGAGCCGCGGCTCCTGGTCCTCGACGAGCCGACCCGCGGCATCGACGTGGGCGCAAAGGCGCAGATCCAGCAGCTCGTCGCCGAGCTGGCCGCCGACGGGATGGCCGTCGTGTTCATCTCCGCGGAGCTCGAGGAGGTGCTGCGGCTCGCCGACCGCGTCGTCGTCATGCGCGACCGCCGCAAGGTGGCCGAGCAGGTCAACGACGGCCTCGAGGTCTCCGACGTGCTCCGCACCATCGCGGGTGCCGGCGAGTCCGCCGTGGCGCTCGAGGTCGTCCCCGACGCCGAGGAGGCTCCCCGTGCCTGACGTCCGTGCGCTCCTGCGCAGCTCTCTCGTGTGGCCCGTCGTGGCCCTGCTCGCCCTCGTGGCGCTCAACGTCGTCGTCAATCCCGGCTTCCTCTCGGTGCGCCTGCAGGACGGCCGGCTCTACGGGAGCGTCATCGACATCCTGCGCAACGGGGCTCCCGTGCTGCTCGTCGCGCTCGGCATGACCCTCGTCATCGCGACCCGCGGCATCGACCTCTCGGTGGGCGCCATCGCCGCCATCTCCGGGGCCGTGGCCTGCGTGCAGATCGCGGGCTCGAACCAGGAGTCCGCCGCCGGCACGGCCATCGTCGCGATGACGACGGCGCTCGCCGTCGCCGTCCTGCTCGGCCTCTGGAACGGCTTCCTCGTCTCCGTGCTGGGCATCCAGCCCATCATCGCGACGCTGGTGCTCATGACCGCCGGACGTGGTCTCGCGATGCTCGTCACCGACGGGCAGATCACCACGGTCACGAACCCGACGTTCAAGCTGATCGGCGCCGGGTTCTTCCTGGCCGTGCCCGTGGCCGTCCTGGTCGCCCTGGTCGTCTTCGGCGCCACGGCGCTGCTGACCCGGCGCACCGCGCTCGGGATGCTCATCGAGGCCGTCGGCATCAACCCCGAGGCCAGCCGCCTCGCCGGGGTCCGCAGCCGCACGATCATCTGGACCGTCTACGTGTTCGCCGCGTTCTGCGCCGGGGTCGCCGGCCTGATGATCGCCTCGAACACGAGCGCGGCCGACGCCAACAACGCCGGGCTGTGGATCGAGCTCGACGCGATCCTGGCCGTGGTCATCGGCGGCACCTCGCTCGCCGGTGGCCGGTTCTCGCTGGCCGGCACGTTCGTCGGGGCGCTGTTCATCCAGACCCTCGCGACGACCATCCCCAGCATCGGCATCCCGGCGGAGACGAACTACCTGTTCAAGGCCGTCGCCGTGATCGCGGTCTGCCTGCTCCAGTCCCCGCAGGTCCGCAGCACGCTCGCGGCCCGCCGCACGACCCCCTCCCGCGCGAAGGCAGGTGTCCCCGCATGACCACCGCGACCGTCCCCGCCGGATCGGCGCTCGACCGGCTCAAGGGCTTCACGCCCCCCGACCGCTACCTGCCGGTCGTCGCCACCCTCGCCGTCTTCGTCGGCATGTTCGGCCTCGGGTCGGCCCGCTACGAGGGCTTCGCGTCGCCGCAGGTCGTCGCCAACCTGTTCGTCGACAACGCGTTCCTCATCGTGCTGGCCGTCGGCATGACGTTCGTCATCCTCACCGGGGGCATCGACCTGAGCGTCGGCTCGGTGGTGGCGCTGTCGACGATGGTGGCCGCGTCGACGCTGCAGGCCGGCTGGAACCCGGGGCTCGCCATCGCCGCGGTGCTCGCGACCGGTGTCGTCATCGGGCTGTTCCACGGGGTGGTGATCCACTACCTCGGCATCCAGCCCTTCATCGCGACGCTCGCCGGCATGTTCCTCGCCCGTGGGCTCTGCTACCTCATCGACGTCGAGTCGATCCCGATCCGCGACCCGTTCTTCACCGACCTCGCGAGCCGCACCGTGACCCTCCCGGGCGGGGTGTACGTGACGTGGACGGCGCTGCTCGCGCTCGGCGTCGTGGGCGTCGCCGCCTGGGTGCTGCACCTGACCCGGTTCGGGCGCACGGTCTACGCCGTCGGCGGCAGCGAGGCGTCGGCGCTGCTCATGGGTCTGCGCGTCGCGCGGGTCAAGGTCGGCGTCTACGTCGTGAGCGGCTTCTGCTCGGCGCTGGCCGGGCTGCTGTTCTCGCTCTACATGCTCTCGGGGTACAGCCTGCACGCGGTCGGCATGGAGCTCGACGCCATCGCCGCGGTGGTCATCGGCGGGACGCTGCTCGTCGGCGGACGCGGGATGGTGCTGGGGTCGCTGCTCGGGGTGCTCGTGCTGGGGACCATCCAGACGTTCATCTCCTTCGACGGCACGCTGAGCTCGTGGTGGACCAAGATCTCGATCGGGGTCCTCCTGCTGGTGTTCGTCGTCATGCAGCGCTTCTTCACCAGGAGGCAGGCATGACCGTCAGGCCCGACCAGTCCCGCACCCCCGTGATGGCCGACGTGGCCGCGCTCGCCGGGGTCTCGCACCAGACCGTCTCGCGCGTGGTGAACGGGCTCCCGCACGTCGGCGAGGCCACCCGGCAGCGGGTGCTCGCCGCGATCGAGGAGCTCGACTACCGGCCCAACACGGCCGCCCGCACGCTCGTCACCCGCCGCTCGTCGATCATCGGCATCATCAGCACCGAGACCGGTCTGTACGGGCCGAACAGCATCCACCGCACGGTCGAGGAGGCAGCCCGCGAGGCCGGCTACTTCGCCGGTTCGGTAGGGCTGAAGACGATCACCGCCGACGGCCTCGCCGCCGCCGTGGACCACCTGCGCCGCCAGTCCGTCGAGGGCATCGTCATGATCGCTGCGCAGCACGAGGCCCTCGACCTCGTGCGACGGTCCGACCCGGGCGTGCCGCTCGTGGTCGTCGAGGGCGACCTGTCGCGCGCGACGTTCGCCGTCGGCGTCGATCAGCACCGGGGCGCCGTCATCGCCACCCAGCACCTCGTCGACCTCGGCCGTCGCCGGATCGCCCACGTGAGCGGACCGCACGGCTGGACCGAGGCCGAGGCGCGCGCCCAGGGCTGGAGCGACACCGTCGCGACGGCGGGGCTGCAGCCCGGGCCGCTGCTCGAGGGCGACTGGACGGCCGAGCGGGGCTACGCGCTCGGTCTCGAGCTCGCCGTGCTGCGCGACGTCGACGCCGTGTTCGTCGCCAACGACCAGATGGCGATCGGGGTGCTCCGCGCGCTCCAGGAGTCGGGTCTGTCGGTGCCGGACGACGTCAGCGTCGTCGGCTTCGACGACTCGCCGGAGGCGGGCTACCTGATCCCGCCGCTCACGACCGTGCACCAGGACTTCCCCGAGGTCGGCCGCCGGGCGATCGCCGTGCTCCACGCGGCCATCGTCGGCGGGACCGAGGACGTCGACCGACTGGTGGAGCCGACCCTCGTGGTCCGCGCCAGCACCACCCCGCGCGCCCCGCGCGACCGGCCCTCCGGAGGAGCGCGATGACCGAGCACGAGCACGACCACGAGGACGCCTACGTCGTCGGCGTCGACTACGGCACCCTGTCCGGTCGCGCCCTCGTGGTGCGCGTGTCCGACGGTGCCGAGCTGGGGTCGGCCGTGCACCCCTACCGGCACGCGGTCCTCGAGCGGTGCCTGCCGTCGGACCTCACCGGCGGTGCGGAGGTGGCGCTCGAGCCCGACTGGGCGCTGCAGGTGCCGCAGGACTACCGCGAGGTGCTCCAGGTCGCCGTCCCTGCCGCCGTCGAGGCCGCCGGGGTCGACCCGAGCCGTGTCATCGGCATCGCCACCGACTTCACCGCCTGCACGATGGTGCCCACGCTCCACGACGGCACGCCGCTGAACGAGGTCGACGGGTACGCCGACCGCCCCCACGCCTACGTCAAGCTCTGGAAGCACCACGCCGCCCAGGCGCAGGCCGACCGCATCAACGCGCTCGCCGCACAGCGGGGGGAGTCGTGGCTCGCCCGCTACGGCGGCCTTCTATCGTCGGAGTGGGAGCTGGCCAAGGGGCTGCAGCTGCTCGAGGAGGACCCCGACGTCTACGCCCGCACCGAGCGGTGGGTCGAGGCGGCCGACTGGATCGTCTGGGAGCTGTGCGGCACGTACGTGCGCAACGCGTGCTCGGCGGGCTACAAGGGCGTCCTGCAGGACGGTGCCTACCCGTCCGCCGACTTCCTCGCAGCGCTCGACCCTGCGTTCGCCGACTACGTCGAGACCAAGGTCGAGCAGCCGATCGGCCAGCTCGGCGACCGCGCGGGCTCGCTGTCCGCACGCGCCGCCGCCTGGACCGGGCTGCCCGAGGGCATCGCGGTGGCCGTCGGCAACGTCGACGCGCACGTGAGCGCACCGGCCGCGCAGGCCGTGGACCACGGCCAGATGGTGGCCATCATGGGCACCTCCACGTGCCACGTGATGAGCGCCGGCGTGCTGCGCGAGGTGCCCGGGATGTGCGGGGTCGTCGACGGCGGCATCGTCGCCGGCAGCTGGGGCTACGAGGCCGGCCAGAGCGGCGTCGGCGACATCTTCGGCTGGTTCGTCGAGCACGGCGTGCCGCCGTACGTCCACGCGGAGGCGGCCGCCGCCGGCCGCAGCGTGCACGAGCACCTCACCGCCCTCGCCGCCGAGCAGGAGGTCGGCGAGCACGGGCTCGTCGCGCTCGACTGGCACAGCGGCAACCGTTCCGTGCTGGTCGACCACGAGCTCTCGGGTCTCGTCGTCGGCCAGACCCTCGCGACCCGGCCGGAGGACGTGTACCGCGCCCTCATCGAGGCGACCGCCTTCGGCACCCGCACCATCATCGAGGCCTTCACCTCCTCCGGCGTCCCCGTCGAGGAGCTCGTGGTGGCCGGCGGGCTGTCGAAGAACCACCTGCTCATGCAGGTCTACGCCGACGTGACGCGCCTGCCGCTGTCCGTCGTCGGGTCCGAGCAGGGCCCAGCCCTGGGCTCTGCTCTCCATGCCGCCGTCGCGGCCGGCGCGTACGCGGACATACGCGCCGCCGCGAAGGCCATGGGGTCCGTGCAGCGCGGTGTGTTCGTCCCGGACGAGGAGTCGGCGCTCGCGTACGACGCCCTGTTCGCCGAGTACACCGCGCTGCACGACCACTTCGGCCGGGGCGGCAACGACGTGATGCACCGCCTGCGTGCGGTGCGGCGCGACGCCGTACGGCGTCGCCGGACCAGGAAGGACGCCTCATGACCGTGACCGCCGACGTCACCGAGACGCTGCGGACGCTGCGCGCCCAGGTGAGCGCGCTGCACGCGGAGCTCACCCGCTACGAGCTCGTCGTCTGGACGGCCGGCAACGTGTCGGCACGGGTGCCCGGGCACGACCTCATGGTGATCAAGCCGAGCGGCGTCTCCTACGACGACCTCACCCCCGAGAACATGGTGCTCTGCGACCTCGACGGCGAGGTCAAGGAGGGCGACCTCGCCCCCAGCTCCGACACGGCCGCGCAGGCGTACGTCTACCGGCACCTGCCGCACGTGGGGGGCGTGGTGCACACCCACTCCACGTACGCGACCGCCTGGGCGTCGCGCGCCGAGCCCATCCCCTGCGTGCTGACGATGATGGCCGACGAGTTCGGGGGCGAGATCCCCGTCGGGCCGTTCGCCCTGATCGGCGACGACTCCATCGGTCGGGGCATCGTCGAGACGCTGCGCGGCAGCCGCTCGCCGGCCGTCCTCATGCAGAACCACGGCGTCTTCACCATCGGCAAGGACGCCCGCGCCGCGGTCAAGGCCGCCGTCATGTGCGAGGACGTCGCCCGCACGGTGCACGTGGCCCGCCAGCTCGGCGAGCCCGTGCCGATCCCCGAGCAGCAGGTGACGAGCCTGTTCGACCGCTACCAGAACGTCTACGGCCAATGAGCCTTGAGGGAGAGCACCGCATGAGCACCCAGCAGCAGACGCGCGAGGTCTGGTTCCTGACCGGCAGCCAGGCCCTCTACGGCGACGAGACGCTCGCGCAGGTCGCGACGCAGTCGCGCGAGGTCGCGGCCATGGTCGACGGCGACGACCGGATCCCCGTGCCCGTCGTCTGGAAGCCGGTGCTCACGACGGCCGACGCGATCCGACGGGTCGTGCTCGAGGCGAACGCCGACGACGCGTGCGTCGGGCTGGTCGGGTGGATGCACACCTTCTCCCCGGCGAAGATGTGGATCCAGGGTCTCGACGCGCTGCAGAAGCCGTTCCTGCACCTGCACACCCAGTGGCACCGCGACATCCCGTGGGAGTCCATCGACATGGACTTCATGAACCTCAACCAGGCGGCGCACGGCGACCGCGAGTTCGGCTTCGTGCAGACCCGTCTGGGCGTGGCGCGCAAGACCGTCGCGGGGCACGTGAGCGACCCGTCCGTCGGCGCCCGGATCGCGACCTGGGTGCGCGCGGCCACGGCAGCGCAGGACGTGCGCACGCTGCGGCTCGCGCGCTTCGGCGACAACATGCGCGACGTCGCCGTCACCGAGGGCGACAAGGTCGAGGCGCAGCGTCGCTTCGGCGTCTCGGTGAACACGTTCGGCGTCAACGACCTCGTCGACGTCGTCGACGCGGTGGAGCCGGGCGCGGTCGACAAGGTGGTCGCCGAGTACGAGGACCTGTACGACGTCGCGCCCGACCTGCACGCCGGCGCCGATCGGCACCACCTGCTGCGCGACGCCGCGCAGATCGAGGTGGGGCTGCGGCGCTTCCTGGAGGAGGGCGGCTACGGCGCCTTCACGACCAGCTTCGAGGACCTCGGCGGGCTCCGCCAGCTGCCGGGGATCGCGGTGCAGCGGCTCATGGCCGACGGCTACGGCTTCGGCGGTGAGGGCGACTGGAAGACGTCGGTGCTCGTGCGGACCACCAAGACGATGACGGCGGGGCTGCCCGGCGGCACGTCGTTCATGGAGGACTACACGTACCACCTCGAGCCGGGCAACCAGAAGTCGCTGGGTGCGCACATGCTCGAGGTGTGCCCGACGATCAGCTCGCAGCGACCGTCGGCCGAGGCGCACTCACTCAGCATGGGCAACCGCGAGGACCCGGTGCGCCTGCGCTTCGTCGCCGACCCCGGCGAGGCGGTCGTGGTCGGCCTGGCCGACCTGGGCGACCGCTTCCGGCGGACCTCTCCGAGATCCTGCGCACCGAGCTCGTGCACATCGACGCCGACACCACCCCCCACCGCTTCCTGCAGGAGCTGCGCTGGAACGCGGCGTACTACCGGCTGGCGGACGGGATCTGAGCTGCCCCCGGGGCTGCCTCGTCCGGGGTCGTGACCTTGCTGGTGCGCTGGCTGCGGTCGTCGTGACCTTGGTGGTGCGCTGGCTGCGGTCGTCGTGACCTTGGTGGTGCGCTGCCTGGGGCGGTCGTGACCCTGCTGGTGCGCTGCCTCGGCTCTCGCCGGGGGCAGCCTCCGCAAGGGCCTCGACCGGCAGCGTGCCTGGGGGTAGCTCCGGGTCTCGGGGTCTGGCTGAGGCCGCCCTCGCCGCAAGGTTCTTCGTTTCTGCGTTCTTGATGCACCGTTCTGCGTTGGCGCGTCCTATCGGTGGATCTGCAACCGCAGGAGCCGTTCTGCGGTTGAAGATCCACCGATGGCGGGCTGTGGGCGCAGAGGCTTCTGCGTTCACGACGGGATCCCGTAGCAAACGCAGCATCCTTGGCCCCTCAGTGCACGAACGCAGCATCGTGCGCCCACTCCGTGCCCAAGCCGCAGCCCGAGACCCCAGACCAGCGCCGTCGCCAGCCGCCCGGTCGAGGCCCTTTCGGAGACCACTCCCAGCGAAGGCCGAGGCAGCGCACCAGCAAGCCCGGACCCCCTGCGGCAGCGCACCAGCAAGCCCAGACTCCCTGCGGCAGCGCACCAGCAGGACGAGACCCCCTGCGGCAGCAGCAGCAGGACGAGACCACCCAAGCCGGCGCACCGGGAGCGCACCCGGACGATCTGGGACGATCAGGGGGTGAGCAGCAGGCCGGTGGACGACGTCGCGGCGATGCGTCGCGCGCTCGACCTCGCCGCGTCGGCGCTGACGTCCGACGACGTGCCGGTGGGTGCGCTCGTGCTCGACGCCTCGGGGGTCGTGGTGGGGGAGGGGTTCAACACGCGGGAGCGCGACCAGGACCCGCTCGGCCACGCCGAGCTGGTGGCGCTGAGGGCGGCGGCAAGGCAGCTCGGCACGTGGCGCCTGGACGGCTGCACGCTGGTCGTCACCCTCGAGCCGTGCACGATGTGCGCCGGCGCCATCGTGTCCTCGCGCGTGCAGCGGCTCGTGCTGGGGGCGTGGGACGACAAGGCCGGAGCCGTCGGCTCGCTGTGGGACGTCGTCCGCGACCGTCGCCTCAACCACCGTCCCGAGGTCACGTCGGGCGTGCTCGCGGAGGAGTCGTCGGCGCTCCTGCGCGCCTTCTTCGCCGACCGTCGCTGAGCGAGGTTCCGGCGCGTTCTTCCGGGTTAGGGTATTTGGTCCCGGGACCCCGGTTCTCGGTGACATCGTGGATGCGCACCATCCACCACGGGAGGGAGAACCGTGAACATCACCATCATCGGTCGCGCCTGCGCGACCGTCGTCATCACGATCGCCGGCATCAACCTCGCCACGACGCCGGCGAGCGCCGACGACCCGGCGCCCAGCTGTGACCCGGCCGTCGTCCAGGCCGCGCTCACGAAGGCCGAGGCGGACGCGCTGGCCGCGCAGAAGGCGTACGTCACGCACACGCGGACCTCGACGAAGGACCTCGTGAAGCAGCTCAAGGACCGCGAGACCGCCGAGGCGCGAGCCGCCGAGAAGGAAGCACGACGCCTCGCCGTCGCGGCTCGGAAGGACCCCGCGCTCCGCGACGAGGCCAAGGCCGCCCGAGACACGGCCCGTGCCGCGGCCAAGGAGGCAGCCCGTGCGCAGCGCGCGTCGCTCGCCACCCTGAAGCGTCAGGTCAAGGCCGAGCGCGCCGTCCTGAAGTCGCAGTGGGACGCAGCGAAGAAGGCGTTGCGGGACCAGCGCGACCACGCCGAGGAGTGCGCCGAGGCTGCGCAGGCTCCCGAGCCCACGGAGTCGCCCGAGCCGCCCGAGACGGAGCACGACGGCGCGCACGCCTGACACCGCGAGCGCGACGGCGAGCGCCCCGGCCGCCCCCATCGGCCGGGGCGTTCTCGTCTGCCTGCGCGAGGCGCGGACGCCGCTGATTCCCAGGTCCTGATGGGAATCTTTCACCCACCTGCGGATGATTCAGCCGGTGAGCGTGGGAGAAGCATGGTGAGCTGCTCTGATTCCCATCACCTCATGGGAATCATCACGCGCGGACGGCAGCGGAATAAGTTGAATGTTGAACTAGTTGATGCGACCATCGACGCAAGGAGGCTCCCATGAGCAGCATGCAGTTCGGCATCTTCACCGTCGGCGACGTCACCCAGGACCCGACCGACGGGACGACGCCCACGGAGAACGCGCGCATCAAGGCGCTCGTCGAGATCGCGAAGAAGACCGAGGAGGTCGGCCTCGACGTCTTCGCGAGCGGGCAGCAGCACAACCCGCCCTTCGTGACGACCTCGCCGACCACGCTGATGGCCTACATGGCCGCGCAGACCGAGCGCATCGTCTTCTCCACGGCCATCGCGCAGATCACCACGAACGACCCGGTCCGGCTGGCCGAGGACTACGCCGTGCTGCAGCACCTCTCCGACGGCCGCGTCGACCTCATGCTCGGACGCGGCAACTCCGCCCCGGTCTACTCGTGGTTCGGCCAGGACCCGACGCGCGCCGTCGAGCTCACGGTCGAGAACTACCAGCTGCTCCGCCGGCTGTGGGACGAGGACGTCGTCGACTGGGAGGGCCGCTTCCGCACGCCGCTGCGCGGGTTCACCGCCACGCCGCGCCCCCTCGACGGCGTGCCGCCCATGGTCTGGCACGCCTCGATCCGCACGCCCGAGGTCGCCGAGCTCGCGGCCTACTACGGCGACGGCTACTTCGCGAACAACATCTTCTGGCCGAAGGAGCACTACATCCGGCTGATCAACTTCTACCGGCAGCGCTACGCCCACTACGGGCACGGCGAGCCGGAGCAGGCGATCGTCGGGCTCGGCGGCCAGGTGTTCATGCGCAAGAACAGCCAGGACGCGATGCGGGAGTTCCGGCCCTACTTCGACAACGCGCCGGTCTACGGCCACGGGCCGAGCCTGGAGGACTTCACCGCGCAGACGCCGCTCACCGTCGGCAGCCCGCAGGAGTTCATCGAGAAGACGCTGACCTTCGCCGACTACTTCGGCGACTACCAGCGCCAGCTGTTCCTCGTCGACCACGCCGGACTGCCGCAGAAGGAGGTGCTGCACCAGATCGACATGATCGGCGAGGTGCTGCCCACGCTGCGCAAGGAGTTCGAGGCCCGCCGGCCCGCCGGCGTCCCCGACGCGCCCACCCACGCCTCGCGCGTGGCGGCCCGCGACGCCGCCCAGGCCGACAGCCCCGACGAGGAGGTGCGCGCATGACCCGGGTCGTCATCGTCTCCGCCGGCCTCGGCAACCCCTCGACCACCCGGCTGCTCGCCGACCAGCTCGCCGCCGGCGTGCGGCGGGCGGACACCACCGCGTCGATCGAGGTCGTCGAGCTGCGACCCCTCGCGCACGACGTCGTCGACGCCACGCTCAGCGGCTTCGCGTCGCCGCGGCTGCAGCACGTGGTCGACCAGCTCGGCGCGGCCGATGCGGTCGGGTTCGTCACCCCTGTCTTCCAGGCGTCCTACAGCGGACTCTTCAAGTCCTTCGTCGACGTGCTCGAGCCCGACGCGCTCGTCGGCAAGCCGGTGCTGCTCGGCGCCACCGGCGGCACGGCCCGGCACTCGCTGGCCGTCGAGTACGCGATGCGTCCGCTGATGGCCTACCTGCAGGCCGTGCCGGTGCCCACCGGCGTGTTCGCGTCGCCGCACGACTGGAGCGCCGACGGCGAGGGGGCACTGACGACCCGTGTCGACCGCGCGGTCGGCGAGCTCATGAGCATGCTGCGCGGGGCCGGCACGGGGCGCACCCGCAACGACGACATCGACCTGTTCAGCGAGACGATGCTGAGCATCTCCGACCCGCAGCGCCGACCCTGACGCAGCGTCCCCGAGCGCTCGCCGAGCCGCCGCGCCGAACGTCTACCGCGTCGACGTCGTCGGGCGTACGGTCGGAGGATGTGCCGGAACATCCGCAGGCTCCACAACTTCGAGCCGCCCACCACCGACGACGAGGTGCGTGAGGCCGCGCTGCAGTTCGTGCGCAAGACGAGCGGCTCGACCCGACCCTCGCGCGCCAACACCGAGGCGTTCGAGCGGGCGGTCGACGAGATCGCGGCGGCCACCCGGCGCATGCTCGACGACCTCGTGACGAGCGCCCCGCCGCGCGACCGGGACGTCGAGGCGGTCAGGGGTCGCGAGCGGCACGAGAAGCGCATGGAGCGCGAGGTGCGCCTGCGCACCGGCGCCGCGTCCTAGGAGCCCGCTAGTCGGGCGTCGACGCGGGCAGGTGCTCCTCGAACCACTGCAGCACGAGGTCGCGCGCCACGAGCGTGCCGAACGACACCGTCCCCAGGCCTCGACCGAGCGTGTGCTCCTGGCCGGGCAGCTCGACGTAGCGCGTCGTGATGCCGGCCCGGCGCGACGCGTCGGCGAACCGACGCACCGGGTCGGGAAGGATCAGGTGGTCGGCCCCGCCCTGGACGACGAGGACGGGCGCACCGTCGCACGCGCCGACCACGGACCGGCACTGCCGCAGGGGCTCCTCGACGTGCTCGGCGGAGTCGGTGAACGCGTACCGCTCGGGAAACTCACGTGGCGAGCCGCCGACGTACAGGTCGCCGTAGCCGCGTCCCAGCGCCGACTCCTCGTAGGCGGCCGACCCGTCGACCGCGGGGTACAGCCCCACCACTGCGGACACGCGCGGCAGGTCGTCGCGCGACCCGCACGACGGGTCGAGGCTGCGGCCCAGGTTCGCCGCGTTGATCGCGAGCTGACCTCCGGCGGAGTCGCCCATCGTCCCTACGCGGTCGGGGTCGAGCCCGACCCGCGGGCCCCGACGGGTGACCCAGGTCAGCGCGCAGCCGACGTCGGCCACGGCGAGGTCCCACGTCTGGCGGTCGCGCGTCGCGAGCCGGTAGCTCACGTCGAGGACGGCGTAGCCGCGGTCGAGCAGCGGCGGGAAGTAGGCGGTGGGACGGGGGCTGCCGCTCGTGAAGCCGCCGCCGTGCACGTTCACGACGACGGGCACGCGACGGTCGGCCGAGGCGCCCTGCGGCAGGTAGAGGTCGGCCGACAGCGCGACTCCGTCGACCTGCCCGACGGTCACCGTCCGGTCGGGCTGCACCACGCCCCTCTGGAACGGCAGGGTGGGTGCGAAGACGCCGACGTCGGCGCCGACCCGCTGCGCGTCGACCACCTGGTAGGTCCACAGGCCGAGCGACGAGACGAGGGCGAGCGCCGTGACGACGGGCAGCGGTCGCCACGGGTCGAGGCCGCGACGGCGGGCACCGACCAGGGCGATGACGAGCAGCGCCGCCGCGAGGACGACGTTCCACACGCCGAGCGCGTCGCGCCACACGCCGACGGCGACGACCACGTACTGCGCGGCGTGGTGCTGGAGCACGGGCTCCCACCAGGAGGGACGGGTCCAGGCGACCACCTGGCCGAGCACGGTGACGAGCACCAGCACCACCAGCAGGGTGCGACCGAGCCCTCGCAGGGCTCCGCCTCCCGCCCGATCCGCTGCCACGTCGTCCCTCTCGTCGTCCGTCCCCCGGCGGAGACCGTACCCGCGGTCGGCCCAGGTCGCGAGCGGGGCCCCGGGCCCTACCGTGGAGGGATGGTCGCCTCCCCGTACCGGCTCGTCCCCGCCCGCTCGGACCGTCGGCTGAGCGAACGGTTCTTCGGCCGGTTCCGCCGGGTCGGGCTGCGCGGCGTGCTCGCCGACCTCGACCGGCGGGCGACGCCGGCGCAGGTGCCGGGCGAGGCCGTGGCGGAGGGCTTCACGTGGGAGGAGCGCGACGCGAGCACCGACCGGTGGTGGCCGCAGGGCGTGACGACGTCGGCCGACGCGTACGGACCTGACCCGCAGTCGGGCACCTACGCGGGCCGTCTGGTGCTCCTCGCGAGCTGGTACGCCCACGGGGCGCTCGGCTGGCTGCTCCTCGGGTCGCGGGTGTCCGTCGTCGACCTCACCGACCCCGCGGACCCTCGCTACCGGCACGTGCTGCTCGTGGAGCCGCGGCGCCGGTTCGGGCTGCACCGGCTGCGGCCCGTGCGGGTGCATGCGGGCGGGATCGTCTGGTACGGCGACCACCTGTTCGTCGCCGGCAGCTCACGCGGCATCCGCGTGTTCCGCGTCGACGACGTCGTGCGCGTGCGCAACCGCTGGCGCACGCGCGGCTACCGCTACGTCCTGCCGCAGCTGACGACCTACGACGCGTCGACCACGGGCGACGCGCGACCGATGACCTACTCCTTCCTCTCGCTCGACCGCGCGGGCGATGTCGACCACCTGGTGGCCGGTGAGTACGGCCGCAAGGGCGCCACCCACCGTCTGCTGCGCTACGAGCTGGACCGGGCGACGCAGCTGCTGCGTGGCGTCGAGGCGGGCCCGGCGGAGCCGGTGGAGGCCCACGACGGTGTCGCCCCGCGGATGCAGGGAGCCGTGCTCGTCGACGGCACGTGGGTGATCACCGCGAGCGCCGGGGAGGACGTCGCGGGGGACCTGTGGGTCGGACGTCCTGGTGCGCTCCACCGGCACCGCGGCGTGCTGCCGACCGGTCCGGAGGACATCACGTGGTGGCCCCAGCGGGGTCAGCTGTGGACGCTCACCGAGTGGCCCGGGCGTCGCTGGGTGTACGGCATCGACGTCGACCGGTGGGTGCGTCCGGCGCCGCCCGCCTGACCCGCGACCCGCGACGGGCCGCCCACGCCGACGGAGGTCAGAGGCCGAGCAGGGTCCGGGACTCCTCGCGCATCTCGACCTTGCGGACCTTGCCGGTGACCGTCATCGGGAACTCCTCGACCACGTGCACGTACCGCGGCACCTTGTAATGGGCGAGCCGTCCGTCGCAGAACTCCCGCACCGCCTCGACCGTCAGCGTGCCGATGCCCTCGCGCAGGCGGACCCACGCCATGAGCTCCTCGCCGTAGCGCGCGTCGGGCACGCCGACGACCTGCACGTCGAGCACGTCGGGATGGGTGAGCAGGAACTCCTCGACCTCGCGCGGGTAGATGTTCTCGCCGCCGCGGATGACGACGTCCTTGATGCGACCCGTGACGCTGACGTACCCGTCGTCGTCCATGACGGCGAGGTCGCCGGTGTGCATCCACGCGTCGGCGTCGATCGCCTCGGCGGTCTTGGCCGGCTCCTCCCAGTAGCCGAGCATCACCGAGTACCCGCGGGTGCACAACTCGCCGGCCGTGCCGCGGGGGACGACGTCGCCGGTGAGCGGGTCGACGACCTTGACCTCGAGGTTGGGGTGCACACGTCCGACGGTGCTGACGCGACGCTCGACCGAGTCGTCGGTGCGGGTCTGGGTCGAGACGGGCGACGTCTCGGTCATGCCGTAGCAGATCGACACCTCCTCGGCGCCCATCCGCTCGATGACCTGCTTCATCACCTCGACCGGGCACGGGGAGCCGGCCATGATCCCGGTGCGCAGCGCGGACAGGTCGTGCTCGTCGAACGACGGGTCGGACAGCATCGCGATGAACATGGTGGGCACGCCGTACAGCGACGTGCAACGCTCCTGCGCCGCAGCGCGCAGAGTGGCGGCGGGGTCGAACATGGGCGCGGGGACGACCATCGTCGCGCCGTGCGACGTGGCTGCGAGGTTGCCCATGACCATGCCGAAGCAGTGGTAGAAGGGCACGGGGATCGCGATCCGGTCGTCGGCCGTGTAGTGCAGGAGCTCGCCGACGGCGAAGCCGTTGTTGAGGATGTTGCGGTGCGAGAGGGTGGCGCCCTTGGGGAAGCCGGTGGTGCCCGACGTGTACTGGATGTTGATCGGGTCGCCGGGGTCGAGGGTGGCCTCCACGGCGTCGACGTCGAGGTCGCTCGCGCGGCCGGCGTCGGTCATGGCCTCCCAGGAGGGGGTTCCGATCAACAGCACGTCCCTGAGGTGCGGGTGGTCGGGGCGGACCTGCTCGATCATGTCGGCGAACGAGGCGCCCTTGAGCTCGGGCACGGCGACGATCGCGCGCATGCCCGACTGGCCGACGACGTAGCCGAGCTCGTGGGCGCGGTACGCGGGGTTGACGTTGACCAGCACGACGCCGAGGCGCGCCGTCGCGTACTGGACGAGCGTCCACTCGGCGCAGTTCGGCGCCCAGATGCCGACCCGGTCGCCCTTCTGCAGCCCCAGCGACGCGAGCCCGCGCGCCACCGCGGTGACGTCGTCCCACAGCTCTCGGTAGGTCCAGCGCCGTCCGGTGGCGCACTCCACGAGCGCCTCGCCGTCGGGCACGCGCGCGACGGTGGCGGCGAGGTCGGCACCGATCGTGGTCTCGAGCAGCGGGACGTCGGTGCTGCCGGTCGTGTGGCTGGGTCGGGCTGGCATCGGTCCCCCCGAGAGCAGTGTGTGCTGGGTCACGACGAGTCTGCCACGCGCCGACGACCGGCCTCCGGCCCGACCTCAGGAGGTGGCGTCGAGCACCCTCAGGATGTTGCGTCCTGTGAGGCGGGACAGGTCGTCTGCGGACCAGCCGCGTCGAGCCAGCTCGTCGAGCAGCGCGGCGTGACCGGTGACGTCGTCCATGCCGACCGGGAAGTGGTCGAAGCCGTCGTAGTCGCCGCCCAGCCCCACGTGCTCGACCCCGGCCACCTCGCGGGCGTGGTCGACGTGGTCGGCGACGTGCTCGACGGTGACGACGGGCTTCTCGCCGGCCGTGGCGGGGTCGGTCTCGTGCCGCTCGAACCAGGCCGCGAACTCGGCGCTGACGAAGGACGGCACGTAGGTGACCATGACGACCCCGCCGTTGCCGGGGAGCCGCTCCAGCACGTCGTCGGGGACGTTGCGCGGGTGGTCGGTGACGGCGCGGCACGAGGAGTGGCTGAAGATCACCGGCGCGCTGCTGACGTCGAGCGCGTCGTGCATGGTCGTCGCGGCGACGTGCGAGAGGTCGACGAGCATGCCGACGGCGTTCATCTCGCGCACGACATCGCGGCCGAAGGCGGTGAGGCCGCCGTGCTGCGGCACGTCGGTGGCGGAGTCGGCCCACGGCGTGTTCTCGTTGTGGGTGAGCGTCATGTAGCGCACGCCGAGGCGCGCGAGCTGGCGCAGGACCGCGAGAGACCCGTCGATGCTGTGCCCGCCCTCGGCACCGAGCAGCGATGCGAGCCGCCCCGAGGCCCAGGCGGCGCGGACGTCGTCGCCCGTCCAGCACAGCGCCGTGCGCTCCGGGTACCGGGCGACCAGGCGGTGCACCCAGTCGACCTGCTCCAGCGTGTAGGTGACGGCGTCGGCCCCACGCCGCTCGCAGGGCGCGTAGACCGACCAGAACTGCCCGCCGACGCCCGCGGCGCGCAGCCGGACGAGGTCGGTGTGGAACGTCGGCTCGACGCCGTCGGCCGCGCGGTCGGCGTCGAGCCCCTCGACGGAGTACCCGGCGGCCTCCCGCGCCTCCCACGCGAGGTCGTCGTGGCCGTCGACGAGGGGTGCGACGCGCACGGCCTCCTGGGCGGCGGGTTCGGTGAGCAGGGAGCCGAGGGTCGCGTCCATGCCTCCACGGTAGGACGCCGGGCGTCAGCCGCCGGGACAGGTGTTGGTGCCGCCGCTGTGCACGGCGCACCCGCCGTTCGGCCGCGCAGGTGTCGGCTCGGGCGCGGTGCGGTCGCGCCAGTCGCGTGCGGCGTCCGGTCCCACGGCCACGACGGGCACGAGCGCCAGCGCCACCGCGAGGCCGAGCCCGACGGCGGCCAGGGCGCGACGCTGCACGAGCGCGAGGCACAGTCCCATGAACGGCAGCACCGTGGTGAGCGCCATGGCGACGGTGACGCCGACGAGCACCTTCGTCTCCTCGGACGGCGTGAGCCCGTCGAGGCTGAAGCCGGTAGCGGCGGTCCAGAGGTAGGCGAGGAGGCCGGCGACCCACGACACCCAGGCGAGCGCGATCCCCCGGGAGGTCGAAGGGTCTGCCGTCGTCCGGTGCTCTGTCACGCGCCACCTCCGGGGGGCTCGGGTCGACGTGACTGTCCCGTGGCGTCGGCTGCGGTGTCAATGCTCGACGCCGGTGGCAGGGTGGGTCGTATGCACCCGCTGCACGAGCTGAGCCTGGCCGACCTGCGTCGCCGCACGAGCGTCAAGTGGACGCTCCACGAGCCCGACGTGCTGCCCGCGTTCGTCGCCGAGATGGACGTGCCGCTCGCGGAGCCCGTCGCCCAGGCGCTGTCCGAGGCCGTCGCGCTCGGCGACACCGGCTACCCGAAGGCCGGGACGTACGGGCAGGCGCTGGCGTCGTTCGCGGCCGACCGCTGGGGCTGGACCGTCGATCCGGCCAGCACGCTCGACGTCGCCGACGTGATGGTCGGCATCGAGGAGGTGCTGCGGCTGCACGCGGCCCCGGAGGCCCCGGTGATCCTCAACCCGCCCGTGTACCCGCCGTTCTACGACGCGGTCGCGCACGTCGGGCGCTCGAGGGTGGAGGTGCCGCTCGGTGCCGACGGACGGCTCGACCTCGACGGCCTGGCCACTGCTTTTGCCCGCCACCCGGGCGCCGCCTACCTGCTGTGCAGCCCGCACAACCCCACCGCGGTCGTGCACACCCGCGAGGAGCTGTCGACCGTCGCCCGGCTGGCCGCCGAGCACGGCGTGCGGGTCGTGGTCGACGAGATCCACGCCCCGCTCGCGCCGGTGTCGGGCGAGACCGACGCGTTCGTGCCGTACCTGTCGGTCGAGGGGACCGACGACGCCTACGCCGTGCTGTCGGCGTCGAAGGCGTTCAGCCTGGCGGGCCTGAAGGCTGCCGTGGTCGTGGGCGGCGCCGCCACCGCCGACGAGCGGGCCGCGGTGCTCGAGATCGTCAGCCACGGCCCCAGCCACCTCGGCACCCTGGCCCACGTGACGGCGCTGCGCGAGGGTCGCGACTGGCTCGACGCGCTGCGCGCCGACCTGCGCGCGAACCGCGAGCTGCTCGAGGCACTCGTGGACGAGCACCTGCCCTCGGCGCGGCTGCTCGCCGGGCCGGGCACCTACACGGCGTGGCTCGACCTGCGCGCGTACGACGTCGGCGACGACCCGGCCGCGCGCCTGCTGGAGCAGAGTCGGGTCGCCCTCGCCCCCGGCCCGACGTTCGGCGGCACGTCGCGCGTCGGCGACGGCCGCGCTCGCCTGACCTACGCCACCCCGCCCGACGTGCTGCGCGAGATCGTCACCCGAGTCGCCTCCGCCCTGCCCTGACCCCACCCACCCGTACGCCTGAGCCCGCGTTCTGTGGAGTCGGTGACGGTCTCGCGGCGGGAAAGCGTCGCAAGGTTCACCAAACGCCTGGTTCGCGCTGGGGGTCAGGGGGAGGGGACGACGAGGTCGGCCTGGTCGCGCCGGGCGAGCACGCGCCGGGCGTTCGGCTCGTCCACGTCGTCGACCCACGCCTGCGCGTCCTCGCGCGACTTCCCGTGCTTGACGTGCCGCATGACGAGGCGCGACCGGCGCCGTCCGTCGTCGAGGTCGACGAACCAGACGGCGTCGAGCTCGCGCCGGACGTCGGGCCACGGCTCGTCGGCGTCGAGGAGGTAGTTGCCCTCGGTCACGACCACGCGGTGCTCCGGCGCGATCGTGATCGACGCCGCCAGGGGCTGCTCGAGGTCGCGCTCGAAGCCCGGCGCCAGCACGTCGTGGTCGGTCTCCGCGCGCAGGCGTCGCAGGAGCGCGAGGTAGCCGTGCGCGTCGAAGGTCTCGACGGCACCCTTGCGAGCGAGGAGTCCGCGCTCGAGCAGGGCGACGTCGGCGAGGTGGAACCCGTCCATCGGCACCCGCACGGACGGGACGCCGCGCGCCGACAGCCGGTTCGCGAGCCGTCGGGCCAGCGTCGACTTCCCGCTCCCGGGTGCGCCGACGAGGCCGACCAGCACGCGACGGGCCGGGTCGGCCTCAGCCAGCGCTGCCGCCCGCGCGGCGAGGTCGTCGAGGTCCACGACGCTCATCCTCCTCCTGCGCGGGGTCGCTCCCCCTCGTCAAACCCACCGCCGGGTGACGCGCAGGGGTCCGGTAAGGTACCCCGCGGTGGCGTGTCCGAGCGGCCGAAGGTGCATCACTCGAAATGATGTGTGGGGTCAAACCCACCGTGGGTTCAAATCCCACCGCCACCGCCGGTGAGAAGGGCCCCCAGCGTTCTGCGCCGGGGGCCCTTCTCCGTCCACGGGCGACGCCCTGGTCACGGGAGGGCGAGGCCACGTCGCCACCGACGTCCTCGCCCTCCTTCGCCCCACCGGCCTATGCTGGCGAGGTGTTCGAGACCGCGATGCTGAGCCGGGCGACCGGGTTGCTCGCGTTCGTCCTGTGCCTCGCGGCGCCGTCGGAGTCCACCGCAGCGGCGGGCGTCGCCGTCCTCATCGCCGCGGCGCTGGTGGTGGCGGCGGGTTCGCGCGTCGTCGTCGAGCACCGTGTCACCGGGGTCGGGGTGCGGCCCGGTGAGGCCGTGCGGCTGGTGCCCGTGCTCTCCTCGCGCATCGCGGACCCGGTGCGGCAGCCGGTGCGTCCGCGCGCTCCCGGTCTGGTCTGAGGTCGCCTTCGGGCGACGTGCCCGATCCGATCCTCAGACCAGGAGAACTCCCATGCTCGACCCGTTGAAGCACGTCCTGTCCGCCCTGCTGTCCCACACCCACGCCCTCCTCACGCACCTCGGGGCCGACCCCGGTGGTGCCGTCGGCTGGTGCCTGAGCATCGCCGCGATCGTCGTGGTGGTGCGCTCCCTGCTGCTGCCGATCACGATCCACCAGGTCCGCAACGCGCGCCGGTCCGCGCTCGCCCGACCACAGCTGCAGGAGATCGCCCAGCGGTACAAGGGCCGCACCGACACCGAGAGCGTGCGCGCCATGATGGAGGAGCGTCGCGCCGTGTCGGCCGAGCACGGCGTCTCGCGGCTCGGGTGCCTGCCCGTGCTGCTGCAGGTGCCGCTGTGGATCGCGCTCTACCACCTGCTCTCCGACGTCGCGGCCGGCTCGCCGGTCGGGTCGATGGACGCCGAGCAGGTGGCGCTCTTCGACCGCGCCCAGCTGTTCGGCACCGGTCTGGCCGACAGCGGCATGCTCGGCCACGGAGGGCTCCACCTGGCCGTCGTCCTCACGCTCGCAGCCGTGGCCGCGCTGGTCTCCTTCGCGACCCAGCACCTGTTCGTCATGCCGAACACCCCGACCGAGGGGATGCCCGAGGCGATGCAGCAGGCCACCCGCATGATGCCGACGCTCTCGGCCGGAGGGCTCCTGCTCACCGGGACGTTCGTGCCCGTCGGCCTGCTCGTCTACTGGGTCGCCAGCCAGGTGTGGACGCTCGGCCAGTCCTTCGTGGTCTGGCGGTGGTTCCCGACGCCCGGCAGTCGGGCGGCGCGGCGACGCGAGGCGGCCACGGACTGACGACGCCGCGCTGTCGCTCGCCGCTCGGCCTGCGACGTCTGCCGCGTCTGCATCGGCAGCGACGAGAGGGTCCGCCGCCTCGACCTGTCGTGCGACGGCGGCCGGTGGCTCCCTGGCCTGTCAGTCGCCCATCGCACGCTGCAGGACGTCGGCGAAGTCGCCGTCGACGTGGATGGACATCGTTCCCTCGTCGTCGAAGCGGGTGAGCTGCACGTAGGCCGACCCGTTCCACCAGTACAGGTGGGGGCTGACCTGGCCGACGCCGTCGGAGTACCCGAGCGCGGTGAAGCGCGCCATGCTGTTCACCACCGAGACCACCGTCGCGTCGCGCACCACGTGCCAGCAGAGCTGGTGACGGTGCGGGACGCTCATCAGCCAGCCGAGGTCGCTCGGCGCGGCGTCGTCGACCCCGGCGGGCAGCTCGGGGAGCAGCAGCGCGCGGCTCGCGGTGTGGACCGAGTCGCCGAGCAGCACGTGGAAGGCGCCGCCGTCGTGCGCGTCGACCAGCTCCACCTGCTCCGTCGGGAGGGCCCGGAGGTTCTCGAGACCGGCCCGGTGCAGCAGCTCCCATCCGCCAGCAGCCCGTGCGTTCTCGTGGTTGTAGATCGACAAGCTGTCCGGCAGGTCGAGAGCGAGGGCCTCGATGATGCCGGGGGCGAGCTCGCGGTGCGGGAACCCGTCGAGGTCGGGGAGGGTGTCGGCGGGCAGGAGCCGCACGTAGGTGCGACGCCGCTGGTCGTCGGGGTCTGCGCCCTCGAAGGGGTCCTCCCCGTCGAAGCTCTCGAGAAGGTGCCGCACGTGGTCCCGCACCACGGCCGGCCAGTCCCGACGGTCGACGTCGGCGCACGTGGCCGCGACGTTCCAGAACCCGAACTGACGACCTTCGGCGTCGACCGCATGATCGGCGTGGGTGGTCACCTCGAGCCCGTGCTCGCCGAACGCGTGGTGCAGGAGCGTGCGGACGCGGTCGGCGTCCGAGACGGTGAGGAACGTCAGCGCCTCGTCCATCGGCTCGGGCCGGTCCGCGGTGCGCCTCGAGAAGATCCCCATGGTGCCGTCCTTCGTGTCGGGTGCGCGGCCAGCATGGCAGTGCCGGACCCGACGCGGACGGACCCGCGCCGACTCCGGCCTACAGCTGCCCCTCGACGAACTGGGCGACGCCGTTCCCGAACGACCAGTCCTCCTTGGTGTTCTCCGTCAGCGAGACGATCAGGTCGGACGGGGCGAGGCCGCACTCGGCCTCGAGCCGCTCGGCGAGGGTCGCGTAGAGAGCGCGCTTCTGGTCGAGGTTGCGGCCCTGCTGGGTGATCTGCAGGATCACGAGGTCGTCCGTGCGCTTGATGCCGAGCCCGGTGTCCTCGGCGATCACGTGGCCCGGCTTGTGCTCGGAGATCAGCTGGTAGCGGTCGCGCTCGGGAGCGGCGAACACGTCGAGGAGGGTCTGCTGGACGACGTCGGCCAGGCGGCGGACCTCCTCGGGCGTGCGTCGACCCTCGAGGAGGTGCAGGTGGACGAGCGGCACGGGGACTCCTGACGTCGGGACGCGGTCACCTCATCGTCGGCACGCCCGCGGCGACGCGCGACCCGAGCGGGGGTGAGGTCCGGCACCCTGCCCCCGCACGAGCGGTCAGCGCGCCGTGTCGCGGACGGGGCTCGGGCGACCGAGGGACGCCGCCAGCTCGGTCTGGTACGCGGCGTACGCCTCGACCAGCCGCGGCGCGTTCCAGCCCGACGGTCGCAGCTCGGGCGACAGGGCCGGGTCGGTCCGCAGGTGGCGGACGAGCGCGGCGGCCACGGCGAGACGCTCCACGGGCGGTCGTGGCTCGTCGAGGGCCGTGAGCAGTCGGGCGCCGGTGTCCGTCCAGCCGGGCAGGTCCCACAGGCGCGCGGTGAGCCCTCGCTCGTCCATCGGACGCGAGCTCGCCACCACGACGAGGTCGTCGGGCCACGTGGGGAGCGGACGGTCGAGGTTCGCGGGCCGGGTCCAGACGCCCTCGCGCAGCTCGGCGAGCCGCAGCCGCTCCATCTCCTGGCGCAGCGCGGCGCGGTCCGGCGCCGACCGGCCGGCGGCGACCACGACCGCGGTCTCCCACGTGCCGTCCCACGGCCGGTACGGCGGGTCCAGGGCGGCGTCCTGCCGCCGTTGGCGTTCCTGCAGCCGGGCGCCGATGCGGTAGGTGCCGCCCGAGCGCTCGAGGTCGCCCGCGGCGACGAGGCGGGTCAGGGCGGCGCGGAGGGTCGACTCGGGGACGTCGAAGACCTCGCCGGAGGCCACGAGCTGCGCCGGCGTCATCTCCGGCGGGTGCACCGCGAGCATGAGGCTCAGCACGATCGACCGGGCGCTGAGGGGGCGGACGTCCATGCGCACAGTCTCCATCCTTGCAGATCGGCCTTGCAGATCCTTGACAACTGTCACGATGATGCAATGCTTGGACCATGACGCTCACCCCGCCCCGCCCCGTCAGCGACGTCCGCCCCGGCACGGTCACCGGTGCCGACGCCAACCAGGCGCCGCCGCTCGCGCCCTACGACGCCTCGGCCGACGTCGCGCTCGTCGAGGCACTGCACCGGGAGGGTGCCGGCTGGGCGGAGGACGACGTGCGCCGACTCGGCCGCCTGGCGGGCAGCCCGGAGGCGCAGCGCTGGGCCGAGGACGCCAACCGCTTCGAGCCGGAGCTGCGCGTGGTCGACCGCTACGGCAACCGGGTCGACGAGGTCGAGTTCCACCCCGCCTGGCACCAGCTCATGGACACCGCGATCTCCGAGGGGCTCGGCGGTGCCGCCTGGGCGGACGAGCGTGCGGGCGCCCACGTCGCGCGCACGGCGGGCAGTCTCGTGTGGGGCCACACCGAGGCCGGCCACGGGTGCCCGGTCACGATGACCTACGCCGTCGTGCCCGCGCTGCGGCACGCCCCGGCGCTGGCCGAGGTGTACGAGCCGCTCCTGACGTCGCGCGTGTACGAGCCCGGTCTGCGCGTGCCCACCCAGAAGCAGGGACTGCTCGCGGGCATGGGCATGACGGAGCGCCAGGGCGGCTCCGACGTGCGCACCAACACCACCGTCGCGCAGCCGACCGAGGAGCCCGGCGTCTTCACGCTGCACGGTGCCAAGTGGTTCACGTCGGCGCCCATGTGCGACGTGTTCCTCGTGCTCGCGCAGTCGCCGGGCGGCCTGTCGTGCTTCCTCGTCCCGCGGATCCTGCCCGACGGGTCGCGCAACCGCTTCCACGTCGTGCGGCTCAAGGACAAGCTCGGCAACCGCTCCAACGCCTCGTCCGAGCCCGAGCTCGACGGCGCCGTCGCCTGGCTCGTGGGGGAGGAGGGCCGCGGCGTGCGCACCATCATCGACATGGTCAGCTGCACCCGGCTGGACTGCGCGACGGGCAGCGCGACTCTCATGCGCAAGGCGCTCGTCGAGGCCGGCCACCACGTGCAGCACCGCGCGGCGTTCGGCCGCCGGCTGGTCGACCAGCCGCTCATGCGCAACGTGCTTGCCGACCTCGCGCTCGAGTCGGAGGCCGCGACGGCGTTCACCCTGCGGCTCTCGGGTGCCGCCGACCGCGCGCTGCGCGGCGACGAGCACGAGCAGGCGTTCCGGCGCATCGGCACGGCGGTCGGGAAGTACTGGATCACCAAGCGGGGCCCCGCCTTCACGGCGGAGGCCATGGAGTGCCTGGGCGGCAACGGGTACGTCGAGGAGTCCGGCATGCCGCGGCTCTACCGCGAGGCTCCGCTCAACTCGATCTGGGAGGGCTCGGGCAACGTCAACGCGCTCGACGTCCTGCGGGCCCTCGGTCGCGAGCCGGCCGTGGCCGACGCCCTGCTGCACGAGATCGGTCTCGCCCGCGGTGGCGACGCCCGCCTCGACGCCGCGGCCGACAGGCTGGGCGCCGACCTCGCCGCCGCCGCGCGCGACCTCGGCAGCATCGAGTTCCGGGCGCGCCGACTCGTCGAGCAGATGGCCCTGACGCTGCAGGCGTCGCTGCTGGTGCGGCACTCCTCGCCCGCCGTGGCCGACGCGTTCTGCTCGAGCCGGCTCGACGGGCGCGGCGGGCTGGCGTTCGGCACGCTCGACGCCGACGTCGACGCCGGCGCGATCCTCGAGCGGGCCCTGCCTGGTCTCGCGACCTGACGGCGGCCGGGCCGGGGACGCGCTGGTCGAGCGCGTCCGGTCAGACGCCTGGATCGCCGGACGGCCACGCGGCGATGAGCTCGGCGGGGCCGAGGACGGTGACGTCGTCGATCTGCGTCGGTACCCGCGAGACGGCGAGCAACGGGGTCTCGTCAGTCGCCCCCGGGAGCTGGCGTCGATGCTCGACGAGGCGGTCGTAGTCCCGGCGGCTGAAGGGTGCGTTCTCGAGCCACTTGATGGATCCCACCGCGAAGAGGGCCTTCGCCGTGGGTGCCCGGTCCGCGACGACGATGTCGATCTCGGGATCGTTCTTGCGGGTCCAGTAGCCGCCCACGACCCCGGCGGACCCGTCGGGTCCGAGCGGGAGGCCGAGCCGATCGATCGCTTCACGGACGATCGGCTCGATGGCGCGACCGCGCCACGTCGTCCAGGACCTCTGGACCCGCTCCAGGGTGCGGTCGCCACGTCCGCGCTCGACCTCGTGGATGTACGGCCCGACGAACTCCAACCAGAACCTCAGGTAGGGGTCGGCGACCCAGTAGCGCGCTTCCTGCGAGGCCTTCGTCGACAGGGGCGTGGCCCGATGCACGATGCGCTTGTCCGTCAGGAGCGAAAGTGCCCGGCTCAGGCTGGCGGCGGTGACGCCGCTCGCTCGCCCGATGGAGGTGAACGTACGCTCGCCGCTGCCGATGGCCCCGAGGACGGTTCGTGCCTGGGCCTCGGAGGGGAACTCGGCCGCGAGGGCGCGTTCGGCGGAGACCAGGAGGGCGGAGGTGGGGTTGGCGAACGCGCTTCTCAGGTAGTCGGTCAAGGACTGGCCGGGCTTCCACTCGGCGCAGATCAGTGGAAGCCCACCGGTGACGAGGTGCGCGTCGAACGCGTCGGCGGGCTCGAGCTGGAGCATGCGGGCGACCTCGGCCGGCGAGAGCGCAGGCACGACCATCTCGTCGGCACGTTGGTGGAAGGGCCGGTCGTAGCTGCTGAGCGCCTCCATCATGGCCAGGTCGGAACCGATGCCGATGAGGAGCAGTCGGTGCCTGGACAGGATCCTGTCGAAGACGGTCTGGAGCGTGCCTTCGAACGCAGGGTCCTGAGCGATGACGTAGGGGAGCTCGTCGAGGACGACGATGCTGCCGGTGTCAGACGTCGCGCTGGCGAGCAGTCGAAGCGCTGCGTCCCAGCTTGTCACGGTGAGGTCGCGGAAGGTGTCCGCGCCGGGGAGGTTGGAGCGGGCGACCTCGTCGACGAAGAGCTGGAGCTCCTCGTGCAGGGGGCGTCGCGAAGCAGCGTAGAAGAGGTAGGGCACCCCGGATCGCTCGACGAACTCCTCGACGAGACGGGACTTGCCCACGCGACGCCGTCCTCGGATGAGGACGGCCTTGCCGGGCTTCGCGTCCGTCGACTCGCGCACCGACGTGAGGCGGTCGGTGAGCTCCCGCAGTTGCTGCTCTCGTCCCACGAACATGTGCCGCGCCTCTGGTCGGGAAGTGATTCACCGAGGAGACTATCATGAGTGATAGTCTCCTGGACTGTACTCTTTGGTCGCCAGCGATCGGCGATCCGCTCGTGGGCTGTCCCGTCCTGCGCGACACCGGCTCGGCCGGTGGGCGACCCGCCCGTTCCTCCACAGAGACGTCCAGGTGTCCTCAGCGCCTCGCACCGAGGACGCTCCCGGGGTTGAGCCGACCCTCCGGGTCGAGAGCGGCCTTGACGGCGCGGTGGACGTCGAGGGCGACGGGGTCGAGCTCGCGCGCCAGCCAGCCGGCCTTGAGCCGGCCGACGCCGTGCTCGCCCGTCACCGTGCCGCCGAGGTCGAGGGCGAGCGCCGTGATCGCGTCGAACGCGCGCCGGGCGGCCGCCTCGGACTCCGGGTCCTGCTGGTCGAAGATCACCGTCGGGTGCATGTTGCCGTCGCCGGCGTGGCCGAACACCCCGATCGTCAGCCCCTCGGCGCGGGCCACCTGATCGACGCCCTGCACGAGCGCCACGATCGCGCGCCGCGGGACGCACACGTCGTCGAGCAGCCAGTCGCCGAGCCGCTCCAGGGCGGGCAGCGCCTGACGTCGGGCCTCGAGCAGCTGCCGTCCCTCCTCGACGTCGGTCGTGACCGCGACGTCGACCGCTCCCGCTCCCTCGCACGCCCGCTGCACGGCTGCGAGCGTCGCCGTGGGGTCGGGCTGGTCAGACTGGACGAGCAGCATCGCGGCGGCGTCGAGCCCCATGCCGGTGTGCGCGTCGATCGCCCGGAGCGTGGTCGCGTCGAGCAGCTCCAGCAGCGACACGTCGAGCGCGTCGGCGGTCATCCGTTCCACCGCGCGACCCGCGTCGGGCAGCGAGGCGAACGTCGCGACGACGGTGGCGGGCGCCGGTGGGAAGGGCTGCAACCGGAGCGTGACCTCGGTGATCACCCCGAGCGTCCCCTCGGAGCCCACGAGCAGGTGGGTCAGGTCGTAGCCGGCCACGCCCTTGACCGTGCGGCGTCCGGTCCGCAGGACCCGACCGTCGGCCAGGACGACCTCGAGACCCAGCACGTAGTCGCCCGTCACCCCGTACTTCACGCAGCACATGCCGCCGGCGTCGGTCGCGACGTTGCCGCCGATGGTCGAGATGGCGACGCTGCCGGGGTCGGGCGGGTAGAACAGCCCGACCTCCTCGACCGCCGCGCGCAGGTCGCCGGTCAGCACGCCGGGCTGCACGACGGCGACCCGTTCCTCGACGTCGATCGCGACGATGCGGTCGAGCCGTCGGGTGCTCAGCACGACGGAGCCCGCCGGAGCGTTCGCGCCGCCGGCCAGCCCCGTGCCGGCGCCGCGGGTGACGACCGTGAGCCCGGCCGCCCGCGCGGCCCGCAGGCAGGCGGCGACCTCGTCGGTGTCGCGCGGCGACAGCACCGCGGCAGGCGTCGAGCGCTCCACCAGTCGCGCCTCGTCGTGCGCGAACCCGGCCACGACGTCAGGGTCGGTCTGCACGATCGCCGCGGGCAGGTCGTCGAGGCTCACCCGTCGATCGTGCCACGAGCGACGCCTCGCCGTTCTTGACGTGGATTTGAGGTCCGGTTGGGTTGGGGCTGACCCGTCCCGCCCGATGCTCGTGGTGCCGCCGCAGGAGCGGCACCGACGAGGAGGACGGCATGAGGACCGACGTGAGGACCAGGGCCCGCCGCATGGCGGTCGGCGCCGGCGTGCTGGGTGTGGTGGCGACCGGCGGCTTCGCGGCCGTCGTCGCCCAGACCAGCTCGACCGCCGCGAGCGTCGAGCAGAGCACGACGTCGGGCACGTCGGGGAGCACGTCGCCCCAGGACTCGAGCCAGGGCAGCACCTCGGACCAGGGGAGCAGCTCGGACCAGGGCGGGAGCGGCCTGCAGCAGGGCAGCTCCAGCGGCCAGGGCGACGCGTCGAGCAACGCGTCATGAGCGCCGTGCGTCGGTGGGACGCCTGGTCGTGCACCGTGTCCGTGACCGTGGAGGGCGGCTCGCCCGACCGCGCCGAGCGCGTCGTCCGCGACCTGATGGCCGACGTCGACGCCGCCGTGAGCCGGTTCCGCGACGATGCCGAGCTGGTGCGGGTCGCTCGGCACGGCGGCCGTCTGGTGCCGGCGTCGGCGCTGACCGTCGAGCTGGTCCAGGTGGCCCTGCAGGCCGCGCGCGCGACCGACGGTGCCGTGGACCCGACGCTCGGCGCCGACCTGGCAGCACTCGGCTACGACGCCGACCTCGACGTGGTGCGGGCCGCGCCCCGAGGTCGCGCGGCCGGGACGCGGACCGGCCTCGGCCAGCTGGAGGCGCTCCACCGACCGAGCTGGCCGCTCCGACGTGACTGGCGCAGCGTCCGCGTCGACCCCGAGCTGCGGCTGGTGGGGGTCCCGGCGGGCGTCGGGCTCGACCTCGGTGCCGTGGCGAAGGCGTGGACGGCCGACGAGGCGGCGCGCCGGGTGCACGCGCTCGACGGCCACGCCGTCCTCGTCGAGATCGGCGGCGACCTCGCGCTCGCGGGCCGACCGTCCCGACCCTGGCAGGTCGACGTCGCCGAACGACGCGGCGGGGCGGGGACCCGGGTCGCCGTGACCCGCGGCGGGCTCGCGACGTCGTCGACCCGGGAGCGTCGCTGGACCACCACGGACGGCGTCCCGGCCCACCACCTGCTGGACCCCCGTACGGGCCGACCCGCCGACAGCTCCTGGCGCACGGTCGCCGTGTGGGCTCCGAGCGCGGTGCTGGCGAACACGCTCAGCACGGCCGCGGTGGTCCGCGGCCCGGAGGCCCTGCCCTGGCTGCAGCGTGACGACGTGGCCGCACGCGTGGTCACCGTCGCCGGTGCCGTCGAGCACGTCGGCGGCTGGCCGCCCGAGACGGAGGTGGCGGCATGACCCTCTGGTTCCTGGCTCGTGCTCTCGGCATGGTGGCCCTCCTCGGGTTCACGGCGTCCGTCTGCCTCGGTGCGCTCGCGTCGTCGACGGGTCGCGGCAGCGGCGCCCACGAGCAGCGCGCCGTCCGCCAGCTCGCGCACCGCTCGGTCGCGCTCACGGCGCTGGCGGCGCTGGTCCTGCACGTCGGGCTGCTCGCGCTCGACACCCACGTCGACGTGCCGCTCACCTCCGTGGTCGTGCCCTTCACCTCGGGGTTCGCGCCGCTCGCGGTCGGGCTCGGCGCCCTCGCGGTGTGGGCCTTCGTGGCCGCCGCGCTGAGCGGACTGTCGCGCGGACGGCTCGCCGGCTCGCGGGTCTCGCCCCTCGTCTGGCGCACCGTGCACGGCTCCGCCTACGTCGGCTGGCTGCTGAGCATGGGGCACGGCGTCCTCGCCGGCACCGACACCGGTCGTGCCTGGGCGACGGTCGTCTACGTCGGCTGCGCGCTGGCGGTGGCCGGAGTCGCGGCGCTGCGCATCCTCGCCCGTCCCCGTCGGACGACCGTCCTCACCGACTCCGTCCCACCCCACCGTGTGCTCGTCCGAGGAGGATCCCGATGACCGTCCTGACCTGTCCCAGCGGTCCCCCGGCCGTCCTCACCTGGGGAGCGGACGCCCTGCTCTCCGGCGCGCGCGACACCGGCCACGTGCCCCTCGTCGAGCACGAGCTCCTGCATGGCGCGCTCCGGGCGGACGCAGCGCGCACGCTCGCCGCCGACGTGGCGTCGGTGCGGCTGCTGGGCCGTGGCGGTGCAGCCTTCCCGGTCGCGACCAAGCTGGCCGGAGTCGCGCCCGGGTCCGACGTGCGGGTGGTGGTGAACGGCAGCGAGGGCGAGCCGGCGAGCTGGAAAGACCGGGTGCTCATGCGCCGCGTCCCGCACCTCGTGCTCGACGGCGTCGTCGTCGTGGCGGAAGCCCTGCGCACGACGCACGCCGTGGTCGCCGTCCACGACCCGCAGGCTGCTGCGGCCCTGCGTGCCGCGCTCGTGGAGCGCACCGACGCGCACCACGTGCGGGTCGTCGACGCAGCAGGGACGTTCGTCGGCGGCGAGGCGCGGTCGCTCGTCAACCGGCTCTCGGGAGCCGGGGAGCACGCTCGCGACGCTGCTGGGCGACGTGCCGCACCCGGGCGTGGTCGAGGTGCCGCACGGCCGACGGGTCGCCGACCTCGTCGGCGGAGCGGACCGGACCGTCCTCCTCGGTGGGTACCACGGCCGCTGGACCAAGGCCGGCGACCTGCTCGTGGACCGCGCCGCCCTCCGCGCGCGAGGTGCGACGTGGGGTGCGGGCGTCGTCGCCGTGCTGCCCGGCGCCACCTGCCCCGTGGGGGAGGTCGCGCGGGTGGCGCGCTGGCTCGCCGGGGAGTCGGCCGGGCAGTGCGGACCCTGCGTGTTCGGGCTCGACTCCCTCGCCTCCGACGTCGAGGGGCTGGCGGCGAACGCGCCCGTCGACCTCTCGCGCCTGTCCCGACGGCTCGGCCTGGTGCGCGGTCGCGGAGCGTGCGCCCACCCCGACGGCGCCGTCGGCTTCCTGGCCAGCGCGCTGACCGCGTTCGCCGACGACGTCGCCGTCCACGCGACGGGTCGCGGGTGCGGACGTCCGACGCTCGGCGTGCTCCCGACGGGTGCCGAGCGATGAGCCCACGCGTCCTGGTCGACTGGACCCGCTGCGACGGCCACGGACTGTGCGCCGCGCTCCTGCCCGAGCAGGTGACCCTCGACGAGTGGGGCTTCCCCGTCGTCGGCGACGACCTCACCGAGCGGCAGGCCCGCCAGCTGGCGCAGGCGTGCCCCGCGCTCGCCCTGCGGGTCCTGCCCGCACTGGACCGGTCGGGCCGGTCGTGAGCGTGCGCGAGTCGGCCCCGGTCGGCGTCACCGAGCACTACGGTGACCCCATGGTCCGGATCCTGGTGGTCGAGGACGACCTCGCCATCCGCACGACCCTCACCCGCGGGCTGACCGACCACGGTGCCGTCGTCACCGCCGTCGGGACGGCCGTCGAGGCCATCCGCAGCGTCGGTGCCGAGCAGCCCGACGTGATCATGCTCGACCTCGGGCTGCCGGACCTCGACGGCGCCGACGTGCTCGCCCTGGTGCGCTCCTCCAGCGACGTGCCGGTGGTCGTGGCCACGGCCCGTGACGACGAGCGGGAGATCGTGCGGCTCCTCGACGCCGGCGCCGACGACTACCTCGTCAAGCCGTTCTCCGCCGCGCAGGCCATGGCGCGCGTCCGAGCGGTGCTGCGCCGCACCGCGCCGGCCGGTGCGGCCGACCGCACCGTCAGGGTGGGCGGACTGGTCGTCGACCCTGTCTCACGAGAGGTCGCCCTCGACGGCCGCGCCGTCGCGCTGAACCGCAAGGAGTTCGACCTGCTGCTCGCCCTCGCCACCCGCGCCGGCGAGGTGGTGAGCAAGCGTGAGCTGCTGGCCGACGTCTGGCAGATGCCGTGGGGCGGCGCCGACCGCACGGTCGACGTGCACCTGTCGTGGCTGCGTCGCAAGCTCGGCGAGAGCGCTGCCGACCCGCGGTACCTGCACAGCGTGCGAGGGGTGGGCGTCAAGCTCGTCGCCCCCGACCCCGCGACCGGCGGCGTCGCGTGAGCCTGCGCGCCCGCATCCTCGCGCTGGGCGTCGGGTCGGCCGCGGCGATGCTGCTGCTCCTCGCCGTGCCGGTGACGCTGACCGTGCAGCGCAACGTGCAGCAGGACGAGGAGCAGTGGGCGGCCTCCGTCGCGCAGGGCGTGGCCGACCTGCTGAGCACGGGGCGGGGCGACCGCGACGACCTCGTCGCGGTCGTCGAGCGCATCGACGCCCGCGACGGTGGTCGGGTGACCGTCGACGCCGGCGACGGCGCGCCCGTGGGGTCGACCCGACCCGACTGCAGCGTCGACTCGGACGCCCGTTTCGGTCCCCTCGCCGACGCCGGCACACCCCCAGGGCGACGCGACGACGCACGGTCCCCCGACGGCGACTCCTACGGCCCGCCGGACGCCCGGGTCGGGCGCGTGTACGGGGCAGAGGTGGCGTCGGTCGACGGCGGCCGGCTCGTGCGCGTGGTCGCCGAGCAGCGGGGCCGCGACGTCGCGGTGTGCTCGTTCGTGCCGAGCAGCGTGGTGGGGAGGGAGACGCTCGAGCAGGTGGGCGTGCTCGGCCTGGCCGGGCTGGTCACGCTCGCGGCGGTGGCGGGGCTCGCCGTGGTGGTGGGGCGTCGTCTCGCGGGTCACCTGACGGCAGCGGCCGCGACGGCCGAACGACTCGCCGACGGCGACCTCGACGCCCGGGCGCCGCAGGACGGTCCGCGCGAGGTGCGCAGCGTGTCGGCGGCGCTGAACCGCCTGGCCGGGCGCATCGACGAGCTGCTCGTGGCCGAGCGCGAGACCGTCGCCGACCTGTCGCACCGGCTGCGCACCCCGGTCACCGCGGTGCGGCTCGACGTCGAGGCCCTGCCGGAGTCGCCGCAGAAGCGTGAGCTCGAGGACCACCTCGACCACCTCGAGCGGACCCTGACGGCGGTGATCCAGGCTGCTCGCCGACCACAACGCGAGGGGGCGGTGCCCCGGACCGACGTGGTCGCCGTGGTGCAGGACCGGTTCGCGTACTGGGCTCCGCTGCTGGAGGACCAGCGGCGAGACGCCGTGCTCGAGCTGCCGGACGGCGCCGCGGGGTGGGAGGTGCGCCTGGCCGACGCGGACCTCGCCGCCGCGCTGGACGCGCTGCTCGAGAACGCCGTCGCGCACACGGCCGAGGGAGTGCCGGTGGCCGTGACCGTGTCGTCCGTCGGCACCGACACCGTCGTCGAGGTCCGTGACCAAGGGCCGGGCGTGCCGCCGTCGGCCTTGCGGCGCGGGACGAGCGACCGGGGCTCCAGCGGTCTCGGCCTCGACATCGCGCGGTCGTGCGCGGAGGCGAGCGGCGGTCGCCTCGAGCTCGACCGCGACGGTCCGTGGTCCCTGGTCCGGCTCGTCCTCGGCGCACCCTGACCCCCTCCACCGCACGTCGGCGCTCGCCGCACGGGGACGTCCCACGAAGGAGAACACCATGCTGGACACGTTCAACGGCCTCCCGCTGCACCCGCTCGTCGTGCACGCGGTCGTCGTGCTGCTGCCCCTGTCGGTGGTCGGTGCGATCGTCGTCGCGCTGCGCCCAGCCTGGCGCCAGACCTACGGCTGGCTCGTGGCCGGTCTGCTCGTCGTGGCGACCGCGCTCACCCCGGTCGCGACCTCGAGCGGCGAGGCGCTCGAGAAGAGGGTCGGCGACCCGGGCCGGCACGCGGAGCTCGGCGACCAGCTCATCTGGTTCGAGATCGCCCTGCTGGTGGTGCTCGTGGCGATGCTCGTCCTGCACCGTCGGGGCGTCGTGTCCGCGGCGGCGCGGGGCGTGGCCGTCCTCGTCCTGATCGCCTCCGTCGCGGCGGCCGTGCAGGTCTACCGCGTGGGCGACTCGGGCGCGAAGGCGGTGTGGGGCGACACGACCAGCGAGGCTGGCGGCAGCTGAGCAGTCGACGTCCGAGAGGTACGTGCCGGGACCGGCGACGAGGTCAGCGCGCGGCCTTGACGGCGACGACCGGGCAGTCGGCCTCGAGCAGGATGCGCTGCGAGGTGGAGCCCAGCACCAGCTTGCCCACGGGGGAGCGTCGGCGCTGGCCGATGACGACGAGCGACGCGTCGTGGCGGTTGGCGTGGTCGAGGATGGCGTCGGCGGCGCCACCGCTGCCCACGAAGTGCACCACCTCGTGCTCGACGCCTGCCTCGCCGAGCCGCGACTCGAGCTGCTCCACGACGGTCTCGGGCGAGACGTCCGGGTGCGGCGCGTCGGACGCGATGACGACGAGACGGGCGGACGTGCTGCGGGCGTGGTCGACGGCCCAGGTCCAGGCGGCCTCACCCTCGGGACTCGCGACGTAGCCCACGACGATCGTGCTCATGCGGTTCTCCTTCTCCCCGGCACCACGCTACCGGGCACGTACGGCGTCGTCGCCCCGGGTGAGCAGGGACTGATGTCCCGAAAGAAGTCAGGACTTTATGGGTGCAGATGACCTCGATAAGGACTAAAGTCCCGAGGAGATAGGGACCAGCGTCCGTCCTTCGCGGTGGGGAGACCACGAAGGGCCAGGTGGGCACCAGTGCAGCCGGCCGTGCATCCCTTCACCGAGGGAGAGAACACCATGGGACTGGTGACGTCAGCACGTCCGTCGAGCACGACCGCGAAGGTGGTCGCGCTGATCCTGGTCGCCCTGGCGGCGTCGACGCTGGTCGTGGCGCAGGCCGACGCCGCGCGCAGCCACCGCGTGACCGTGACGAAGACCGCTACCGTCGTGAAGACCGCGACGCGCGTGGCGCACGTCGACGGGCACCGCGGCGAGGCGACGGTGCGGCGCAGCGCCACGGGTCGTGGCACCGCGACGGTGAGGGCGTCGACCCCGCAGCGGGCTCGTGCGCAGGCCACGACCGCGGCGCGGAAGCGGGCCGTGGTGCAGGCCCGTCAGCGCGCCTTCGCGACGGCCTCGGCCGCCGCGGCGAAGGGCTGGCACACGTTTTTACCTACGTCCTCAATTTCTGATGAAAACCCTCTCCATTCGATTGGGCGCGGCGGCTCTCGTCGTCTTCACGTCGCCCCTCTCCGGCATAGGGACAACCTTTCTCAACGTGCCGTTCACGCCGAGACAGATGGCCCTCGGCAACGCTGCCTTCATGGGAGACCCTTCCCTGTTCCGGCTCAATCCCGCCCTCGTCGTGCAGGAGCGGCCCGCCACGCAACTCTATTT